>JAFSYM010000100.1 GCA_017450005.1 Clostridia bacterium | reverse complement strand
CTTTATGGCGCGCGGCAATCCGTTCTCCTTCTTGTTCATTTATGCACTACCGGGGTTACGGATCGCCACGTCGCTTCGCTCCTCGCGATGACACCGCTCTTTACCGACATCTGACCATCCCACAAAAATCCGTGATGAACCTGATTATTCCGCTGTCGCAAACGTCAGGTCGACACGGAACAGATCGCCGTCCACGGTCACGGCCATCGTGCCGTTCTGGATCTGTGTCAGGCTCTGCGCAATCGACAGGCCGAGCCCGTACCCTTCGGTGTGGCGAGAGGCGTCGGCGCGGGCAAAACGGTGCGTCAGTTCCTCGCCGCTGACGTCAATCGGGTCCTTCGACACATTGCGGAATGAAATGCGCACGCGATCGTCGCCGTCACGCGCGACGTCCAGATACACGCGCGTACCGCTCTTGGCATACTTGAGGATATTGCCGAGCAGGTTTTCAAACACGCGCCAGAGCTTGCCGCCGTCGGCACAGATCATGATTTCTTCCTCGGCATACCGTTCCACCAGTTTCAGCTGCGCTGCATCCAGACGGTCGGCAAATTCGCTCACGCACTGCTGCGCAAATAGAACGGCGTCTAATTTTTCCATCTGCACAGCGATATCGCCGGTCGTCAGACGCGAAACTTCGATCAGGTTTTCCAGCAAACCTTTAAGACGAACTGCCTGTGATTGCAGGATGTCCATGTATTCCTGCGCCTGGGCAGGATCGGCGCCGCTGCGCAGCAGATCGACGTAACTGACAATGGAGGTCAGCGGCGTTTTAATATCGTGTGAAATGTTGGTAATCAGCTCGCTGCGCAGACGGTAACTGCGGCTCTTTTCTTCGGCCGCCTGCATCATCTCAACCTGAATCTGGTTTAGATTGGCGTTGATCTGGCGGAAGTCGCCGAACATGATATGCGAATCGACGTCAAACTGATAGTCGCCCTGCGCCAGCCGTTCTCCGTTTTCACGCAGGTGGTTGAGGTTGAGCGCCATCATGAAGAAAACGGGGATCAGGATAAACCGTCCCGCCGCCCAGAACACAACGTAGTATGAGAAGTGAAAGTCGCGCAGCAGACCGGTTTCGTTGGTGTAGTAGGAATAGATGAAGAACAGCAGCACGATCAGCTCCGCAAGGGCCGCCAGCCCCACCGTCATCATCGCCTTGCCGATAAACGGCACCTTGAAGTAGCCGTCGTTTCCCTTTCCGGCCAGCTTGCGGATGCGGGCGATCGCGCGGAACACGAGCGTATTGCGGTACACATGTCCGCGCTTGATGCGCGACGCGAGCGACAGATTGAACGCCATCGACACCACGATCAGGAAAAAGGCGATAATCAGAATAATCGCGTTCCACAGCACAATATTTGTCCGCTTGACATCCGCAATGGCCGTCAGTTCCACCAATACGCCGAAAAAGCTGAAAACCAGCAGCAGCATGAGAATGAGCAGATCCAGCGGAATGCGGTCGATAAACGGCGCGCGTTTCTCGTGTCCGTCCGCATCCGTCACTTCGACGCTGCTCATGAGCGCGCCGAGAATCAGCAGCGCAAAGATCACGGTCACAACCAGCAGCCCAATCAGCACATACCGCACGCCGATCGCAAAGCGGATGATGGACGATACCGTGCGATAAACGTCGTGTACCGCCAGATCGGACTGCACGCCCAAGCGTATCGTGATCTGCGTGGGCTCGCCGGTTTCGGAATAAACCGTGCGTGTTTCAAATCGCTGATATGTGCGTGTTTCCGGCGCGGACGTCTCATTCGTCAGCAGCACGTGCGTACCGTCGCGCACAGTAAAACGCGCGTTGGTCGCCGACGGTGCAAATGCCGCGGCATAGGCGTCGAGCCTGCTTTGCTGGATACTGCTCAACTGCGTGCGCGCCTTGCGCAGCGTCAGGTCGGCATACTCTGTTATATCGTCCAGCTGCGCGCCGGACTTGACCTCAAATGCCGCCTGCACCGGGTATGTCCGGTAGTCCGAGGCATAAAAATGATAGTCGTACATGCAGCTCACGCCCAGAGCGATCGCCACAGACAACTCCATAAACAATATGAACAGAAAGGCCGCCATCGCGCGGTCTGTCGTTGTTTTTAATGATAACTTCATACGCCGCTCCCCCTGTCCATCTTGTAACCGTGTCCCCAGACGGACAGGATATATCGCGGATTGGCCGGGTCGATCTCGATCTTCTGCCGCAGATGCCGGATATGCACCAACACCGTACTGCTGCTTCCGTAAGGCTCATCCTCCCAGACGTGCTGGTAAATCTCCTTGTGCGAGAGTACCTTGCCGGGATTCTCCAGAAAATACTTGAGCAGCTTGTATTCGAGCGGCGTCAGATCCACCGGCGCGCCGTCGACCGTCACCGCTTTTGTTTCATCGTCCATCTCGATTCCGCCGCAGCAAAGCGCCTCGGGCGACCGCTCGCTGTTGCCCAGCACCACATAGCGGCGCACCTGACTGCGCACACGCGCGAGCAGCTCCGCGCGGTCAAAAGGCTTGGTGATATAGTCGTCCGCACCGACGTTCAGCCCCATCACCTTATCGGAAAACTCGCTCTTTGCCGTCAGCAGAATCACCGGCACATTGCTCATTTTGCGTATCTCGACCAGCGCCGTGATTCCGTCCATACGCGGCATCATCACATCCATCAGCACCAGGTGCACGCTCTCTTTCTGCAGCACCTCGAGCGCCTGTCTGCCGTCGTATGCCTGCACGACGGCATAACCGTCCTCCTCCAGGTAGGCACGCAGTGCGCGCACGATGTTCTCGTCATCGTCGCAAACCAGTATCTTATACATGTTTTACGCCCTCTTTGCTTTCTGTGTACCGAACATCGCCAAACCGATCCCGAGCAGCGCAGGCGCAAAGATCACACCGGAAATCAACATTGTCATCATTTTTCACAACCCCTTTGTTTGATTTACAAGTCCATTATAGCATCGGCTTTATTAAAAGAAAAGTATGAAAATCATTAAGAATTCATTAAGTTGAAATCAGGGACGCTTTTCCGCCTGCGGCATATCGTGATAGTGCGGATGATTCCGACGTTTTTCAGAAAAGAGGGAATACTATGTTCCGGTTCCGATATCCGTTTCCGTTCCGGCCGTGTTCGCACCGGCGCCGCTTTCCGCATCGGCCGCACTTTCCGCCGATGCCGCCCGCGCCTCCCGGCAGACCGCCGATGGGACCTCCGCCCCCGCCGCCTCCGCAGCCGCGCTGACACTGCCGTATGATTGAATATACACGTTTTCCCGACGCATTGCTTGCACACGCCGCACAGCAGATGCAAAGCGGCGACTATACCGAGGCCGTCTTTACGCTGCGGCGGTTTCTGCACGACGTACACAGCGTATGGCCGGACACGCGGTGCGACGCCATGCTGCTGCTCGCGCAGTGCTGTCTGCACAAAGACAACCGCGCCGAGGCTGAACGCTGGCTGCTGCGCGCCTGCGCCGAACTGCCGCGCAGTCCGAAACCGTGGGCGCAGGCAGCGGCTTTTTATGAAACGCTGCTGCCGCAGGGTGCGGTGTTCTGCGCCGCGCGTGCGGCCGCTGCACAAAATCCCTGATATACGCAAGTCGTGTTCAATTACAATTATGTTAAAATGTTGCAAAAAACGGAAATGTATGCTATATTGTAATTGGATAAAGAGGTTTTGTTTAATATAGAAGGAGGTGCAGTATCGTGAAACGTGTAGAACGCTTGCTTTCCCTTCTGCTCGCCGTGCTGCTGATGGGTCTGACTGCCCTGCCGGTCTTCGCGGCGGGTATCGACGAAAAGACGTATTCCGAAGCGTTTTACTGGGATAAAGCCGGCGACGACGCAGACAACGGGTACAAGGCATACAGCATCCCATTCGGCGCGCCGCTGCAAATCCCGCCCGATCCGACGCGTGACGGCGTGCGTTTTCTCGGCTGGAAGGACTGGAACACGGACGAGATTGTCGATCTTTCCGTTGAAACCATGAACGCATACGGACGCCGTTTTTACGCCGCCTGGAGTGCGCCGGTGCGAACCTTCCGTTTCTTTGTGTACGGTACGCTGCGCACGTCGTTCGAGTGCATCGCCGGCGAATCGTTCATCGTGCCGCGCTCACCGCAGATCGACGGCTATACCTTTGCGGGCTGGTCGCCGAAACTGCCGCAGATCACACCGGATGAAGACATGGTCTTCAACGCCATGTTTACGCCCGACGAATACATCGCCACACTTCTGGTCGACGGTCAGGTTTACAAGGAAATCCCCTATACCTACGGACAGAAATCCATCGACCTGCCGCCGGTACCGGAAAAGACCGGCTATACCGGCATGTGGGAGAGTTATTCCCTTATAATCGGCGGCGTGACGATCCGCGCGATCTACAAACCGATTCTGCATACCTTCCGCTTCTTTGTGTACGGTACGCTGCTCACATCGTTCGAGTGCATCGCCGGTGAATCGTTCATCGTGCCGCGCTCACCGCAGATCGACGGCTATACCTTTGCGGGCTGGTCGCCGAAGCTGCCGCAGATCACACCGGATGAAGACATGGATTTCAGCGCTGTGTTCACGCCCAATGTATACATCGCCACACTTCTGGTCGACGGTCAGGTTTACAAGGAAATCCCCTACACCTACGGGCAGAAATCCATCGACCTGCCGCCGGTGCCGGAAAAGACCGGCTATACCGGCATGTGGGAGAGCTACTCCCTTGTGATCGGCGGCGTGACGATCCGCGCGATCTATAAACCGACGAACTACACCGTGCGCTGCATGAGCGGCGACGTCGGCGGCGACGGTACGGTCACACTCAAGGACGCTGTGGAGCTGTCACGGTTTCTCGCAGGCGGCTGGGACGTCGATATCCATGCGCCGAACAGCGACGTCAACGGCGACGGCAAACTCAATCTCAAGGACGTCATTCTGCTGCAGAGGTACCTCTCTGGCGGCTGGAACGTCAAGCTGTACGAATAACAGCGGCAACCTATCATACGAAAAGCCCCCGTGACGCATTTGTCACGGGGGTAATCATTTATGCTTTGAATCAGTCGGCGGAAGCAACCGTGCCGACCTTCATCGGGTTGATGCGGATGCCGGGGCCCATCGTGGTGGCGATCACGCAGGAACGCACGTACTGACCCTTGGCTGCCGCGGGCTTCGCCTTGATGATGGCGTCAAGCAGCGCGTTGAAGTTCTCCGCGAGCTTTTCGGGGCCAAAGGACGCTTTGCCGATCGGGCAGTGGATGATGTTCGTCTTGTCCAGACGATACTCAATCTTACCGGCTTTCGCCTCGGTGACGGCTCTGCCGACGTCGGGCGTCACAGTGCCGGCCTTGGGGCTGGGCATCAAGCCGCGGGGACCGAGGATCTTACCGAGACGACCCACAAGACCCATCGTGTTGGGCGCTGCGATCGCGACGTCGAAATCCATGAAGCCCTCGCCCTGGATGCGGGCGACAAGATCTTCTGCGCCGACGATATCTGCGCCGGCCGCTTCAGCTGCCTTGGCTTCGTCGCCCTTTGCGAAGACGGCGACGCGAACCTTCTTACCGGTACCGTTGGGCAGGATGACAGCGCCTCTGACCTGCTGGTCAGCATGACGGGAGTCGACGCCCAGACGGACGTGCACTTCGACGGTTTCGTCGAACTTGGCCGTGGCGGTCTTGACGACGGTTGCCATTGCCTCATCGGTATCGTACAACTTGGAACGATCAACGAGCTTTGCGCTCTCCTGATATTTTTTACCGTGTTTCATAATACATTTCCTCCATTGATGTGGTTAATCGGATGTTTCCTCCCACACACGCGTCATTAGTCCGCGACTACGACACCCATGCTGCGTGCTGTGCCGGCGATCATGCTCAT
>JAFSYM010000099.1 GCA_017450005.1 Clostridia bacterium | reverse complement strand
GGCTCTTTTGTTTGGGACAGCCTTCTCGGCGTGGTGCGCCTATCGCGTCGGCGGTACATGGGTGGACTATCTGCCGGCGTTGAGCTTTCTGTTCTGCTCCGGCGGCTATTATCTGACGAAAAGCCCCAGCGCCCTGCGGATCGTTAATGCGGTGGATATTCTACTGTTTTGGATCGTATTCGATTATCATAATTTAATGATATTCAATGTCGTGACCGACCTGTTCGTTGTGCTGTTCCCTCTTGCTGAACAATATGTGAAGCAAGACCAAACGGATTACACGAAACAGTCCGACTTATGATTGCAGCCCTTTTTTCTTTTTTATAGACAATCGGGCAAACATCTGCTATACTGTATGCATCAACCGAACGGGGAGGATTAATCATGCAGGCATTCAAGCAGTGGGCAAAACAGCCGCCGATGGGCTGGAACAGCTGGGACTGCTTCGGCGCGGCAGTGACCGAGCAGCAGCTTCTAGCCAACGCCGACTATATGGCGGCGCACCTGAAGGCGTACGGCTGGGAATATATCGTATGCGACATCCAGTGGTATGAACCGAAGGCCGAGGGACATATCTACAAAAAATTCACCGAGCTGACTATGGACGGTTACGGCCGTCTGCTGCCTGCGCCGAACCGCTTTCCGAGCGCGGCGGACGGCAAAGGGTTCAAGCTGATTGCGGACTATATCCATGCGCTCGGTCTGAAATTCGGCGTGCACCTGATGCGCGGCGTCCCGCGGCAGGCTGTGGCGCAGAACTGCCCGATTCTCGGCAGCGACAAGACGTGCCGCGACATTGCGCACCCGTTTTCCGTCTGCCCGTGGAATACGGACATGTACGGCGTGCTCGACTGCGAAGCGGCGCAGACTTACTATGATTCCGTGATTGCGCAGTTTGCCGCGTGGGGCGTGGACTACGTCAAGTGCGACGATATCTGTGTGACGGAATTCCGCAAGTGGGACAATCCGTATACGGCGGATTACGAGATTGAGATGCTGCGCCGTGCCATCGACCGGTGCGGCCGCGAAATCGTGCTCTCGCTCTCGCCCGGTCCCGCGCCGCGCGACAAGGCGGCGCATCTGGCGGCGAACGCAAACCTCTGGCGCATTACCGGCGACTTCTGGGACGAGTGGGGCGCGCTGCACAGAATGTTTGACAAATGCCGCGAGTGGCAGGGCGTGGGGCAGACCGGCGCGTATCCCGACTGCGATATGCTGCCTGTGGCGACGCTGATCGACTCCGATCCGTCGCGCCCGCCCATTCACCGCTGGACGCGCTTTACCGAGGACGAGCAGGTGACGATGCTCTCGCTCTGGGGCGTCTTCAAAAGCCCGCTGATGATCGGCGGCGACATGCCGACGTTTGACGGCTTCACGCTGCGCCTTTTGACGAATGCAGAGTACATGCGCATGCACCACACCGTGCGCGGCGCGCGCGAGTGGGTGCGCGACGAGAAGAACGGCAAAGGCACGATTATCTGGCTGGCCGAAGGGGACGGGTGCAAATACGCCGCCGTCTTCAATACGGCGGACAAGGCGCGCCGCATCCGCGTGCCGCTGGATGCGATGCTCATGCCTGATACGTCGTATACGCTTTTTGACGTCTGGGCGGACAGGATGCTCGGCGTGTATCAGAATACCGTTTCCCTGTCTGTCAACGCGCACGGCGCCGTGCTGCTGCGGATCGAATAATCTGAAAAAAAACCAAACTGCCGCTGCCGGTTGACATCCCGACGGCGGCAATTTTTTAAAAATGTTCCAAAATGGAACATCCCCTTGCAATTTTCAAATGAGTTTAGTATAATGCACTCTAAATAAATCTGCATTTTTTCATAATCTTTCAGTTTCGAAGAGGTGGTACCGTTGGAATCATTGGATTTGTTAACCCGTGAGGAGCAGCTATCGGTTTTCTCCCGTATGTGTTCGCTGGCCAAGAATGTGGAATCCTGCGATCAGACCATGGAAGAATGCCGTAAACAGATACAGCAGCTCGAAGCCGATAAGATGAAGCATGAGCAGCCCGGCAAAGTGCGCAGAGCGTTCAGGTTTGTGCTGGGCTATTTGATTACGGCGTGTATACCGGCAGCCGTGACGCTTGCCGTTACCTATGCATTGAACAAAACAGAGCACCTGATCTATTTGCTGATTGCGGTGGTCGCGGTGTGGCTGGACGTGTTTCGCTTCCTGTATCAAAAAACGGTGAAAGACAAATATAAGCGACTCTCGCGCACGGCCAAAAGGATCAATCGTGAGCTGGAGGCGCGGCAGCAGTCGCTGCAGGAGAAGATCGACAATACACAGGCAACACGGGAAAGCAGCCTGAATGAATTGAATCTGATGTATGAAACATATGATCTGGAACCGAGCCTGCGTTCTTATGCGGCGCTGATTCAGATTTATCGAACGATGAACACCTATCCGAGCGCGCCGCTGTATGAAATCATTCGCGGCTGCAAAGATGACGCGTACCGTGCGCACAGAGCACGTATGAGAGAGCAGGGCAAGCAGCCGAACGGCTGAAAAGTGAAAAGTGATTGTTTACGTCAGGTCGGGCATAATGCCTGCCCTGGCGTTTTTGCATCTGAGCATAAATACACGGATACGCAATGCGGCAGAAGCCGGTACGGAAAAAAGAAAGCTCTTGACAAATCAGTCAAAGCAGACTATAATAGCAGCAGTTAGCGGCAGCTAACCGAAATAACAAGACAACAAGTCATTCGCAGCGAACGTTCAGGATGCAGGCAATCGTACGGTATTGCTACAATGCGGAAACAGAGCGCCTTACCCGGCAGGATGATCTGCTTTTGCGGCGGCTGTGTCAACGTGAAAAACGCGGGAATAGAATCGGCGGGGGGAGCGTCATGACCAGAAAAGAACAAATCAAAAGTGCGTACAAAATGACCGGCGGGAACGCCGGATTCTACGACGGCATGATGACGTATTCCACGCTGCCGGGCAAGGCGATCTGCCGCGCGGTCTGGAACATGGACGCGGAGAAGAATCTGCGCTATATCGAGCAGGCGCTCTCCGGCGTACCGGAGGATTTCGACGGAAAGCTGCTGGAGGTACCGGTCGGAACGGGCGTGCTGACGATGCCCGTTTACCGTGATCTGCCGGACGCCGACGTCACGTGTCTCGACTATTCAGCAGACATGATGAACGCCGCAAAACAGAAAGCAGACTATGCCAGAATAAAGAATATCACCTTCCTGCAGGGCGACGTCGGTGCGCTTCCGTTTGCGGACGAGAGCTTTGATATTGTGCTGTCGCTCAACGGATTTCACGCGTTCCCGGATAAAGAGGCCGCATACCGCGAGACGTTCCGCGTGCTGAAAAAGGGCGGCACGTTTTGCGGCTGTTCCTACATACAGGGCGAATGCAGACGAACCGACTTTTTTGTAAATCGCCTGTACGTGCCGAAGGGTTTCTTTACGCCGCCGTTTGAAACGAAAGTCAGTCTGAAGCGCCGTCTGTCCGGAATGTATGCGGACGTTCAGGTGACTTCCGTCGAAGGGATCGGTTGCTTTCGATGCAGAAAGGAGAAGGATTCATGAAACCCGACTACAAGAACTGGATGCCGAAAGGCATGGTGCTGACCGCCGTATGCTTGACCGCGTTGTTTTTGATCCTGTTTATCGTTTTCGGCTTAACCGGACTGGTTTCCGGTGCGCTGAAGACGGTGCTGTTCATCGTTTTTCTTTTGGGCACACTCGTCGGCTGCGGCGTGTCGGTCTGGATGATCCTCATGTACCGCGCATTTTCCTATGACGGGAAGCGTCAGATGTCCCGTCAGATCATCGAGGGGATCGCACAGCGCGTAAAGCTCCCGGATGGCGGCAAAGGATTGGACGTCGGCTGCGGCAGCGGCGCGCTCACCATCGCCTGTGCGAAACGAAATCCCAAAGCGTCGTTTGTCGGTATCGACCGCTGGGGCAAAGAATACGCATCTTTCAACTTGCCGTTGTGCGAGCAGAACGCCAAAGCGGAAAAAGTCAAAAACGTTACGTTTCGCCGCGGCGACGCGACGGCGCTCGACTTCCCCGACGAGAGCTTTGACGCGGTGGTGAGCAATTATGTGTATCACAACATTCCGACAAACGACCGGCAGGCGATCCTTTTGGAAACACTGCGTGTACTGAAAAAGGGCGGCACGTTCGCGCTGCACGACATCTTCTCCAAATCCAAATACGGCGATATGCAGCCGTTTATTCAGAAACTGCGTGATATGGGTTATGAAAAGGTCGAGCTGATCGACACGACGGACGGGACGTTCATGACGAAAAAAGAAGCGGCGTGGATGGCACTGTCCGGTTCGGCGATGCTGGTCGGCAGGAAGTGAGGAAACAATGGGACTGTTTAAAAAATATGTGAACCAGACCAGAAAGCCGGAGGGCTTTCTCGGCAAGATGATGGTGGACGGCATGAACGGAGGTCACGCGAAATTAGCCGACTGGGGCATGGCGCATCTGCGCGGAATATCACCGAAGGCGATCGCCGAGCTCGGCTGCGGCGGCGGTCGGAACGCCGCGGAACTGATGAAACGCTGTCCGCAGGCGACGCTCACGGCGCTTGATTATTCGTCTGTTTCGGTTGAGAAAGCAAGAGCGCTCAACGCTGCCATGATCGAAACGGGCAGGTGTACCGTCCTGCAGGGAAACGTCGCGTCTCTGCCGCTTGAAGACGCGTCGTTCGACCTTGCGACAGCGTTTGAGACGGTCTACTTCTGGCCGGGACTGACAACCTGCTTTGCCGAAGTGTACCGCGTGCTGAAGCCGGGCGGCGTATTCCTCGTCTGCAACGAATCCGACGGCACGGACAAAACCGGTCTTAAGTTTGAAAAGATCATCAACGGGATGAAATGCTATACCGCCGGGGAAATCACAGCGGCGCTTTGCGCGGCGGGCTTCTACGAAATCAAAGCCGTGCACCATCCGAAAAACCCGTGGCTTGTTGTTACGGCAAAAAAGTGATGCCGGAAGGTATTGACATCGGTAAGAAAATGTGCTAAAACAATAATAGTTAGCAAAGACTAACTCAGAAAAGATCGGGGCGCAAGCCTTTTTCTTACGCCCATGGGTTAGCAAACGCTAACCAGAAAATGACAAGCAAGAGGTGCACACTATGGCCTTTGTAGAGATGCGGGATATACATAAAGCTTTCGGCACGGGCGGCGGTCGTGTCGAGGTGCTGCGCGGGATCGATTTGTCCATCGAAAAAGGACAGCTTTGCGTGCTGCTGGGACCGTCCGGATCGGGCAAATCGACGCTGCTGAATATTCTCGGCGGGATCGAAACGGCCGATACGGGAACGGTTTCCGTGGACGGCGAGCGGATCGCCGATCTGCGCGAAAAGGCGCTGACGAATTACCGCCGCCGTCACTTAGGGTATGTGTTCCAGACGTACAACCTGATCCCGAATCTGACCGTGCGTGAGAATATCGAGGTCGGCGCATATCTGAGCGACCATCCTTTGGACGTGGACGAACTCATGGATACGCTCGGCATTGCCGATCAAGGCAAAAAGCTGCCCTCGCAGCTTTCGGGCGGGCAGCAGCAGCGCACGTCCATCGGCCGGGCGGTCGTCAAAAATCCCGACATCCTGCTGTGTGACGAGCCGACCGGCGCGCTGGATTACAACACGTCGAAGGAGATCCTCAAGCTGATCGAGAACGTCAACCGGAAGTACGGCTGCACAGTCGTGATGGTCACGCACAACGACGCGATCCGGCACATGGCGGATCAGGTGTTTTATCTGCGCGACGGCGCGATCCGCAAGAGTTATTTCAACGATACGAAAGTATCCGCGTCCGAGCTGGAATGGTGAGCAGCATGAAAAATCCTTTGCGCAAACGGTTTCTCCGTGATCTGCGGAGCGACTGCGGCAAATACATTGCCGTGTTTTTGTTTCTCGTTCTGTTCATCGGCATCGTGTCCGGCTTTCTGGTCACGGACAACAGCGTACACGCGTCTTACGTGGAGAGCTTTACAAAGTACAACGTCGAGGACGGCCACATCACGTTTACAAAGCAGCCCGGCGATGCGCTGCTGCGGAAGCTCGAGGACGCGAACGCGCTTACCTTCACGCCTTTGTTTTATAAAAACGAACGACTCGAAACCGAAGACGGCACAAAGAAGACCGTTCGCATCTATGCGCCGCGCAGCACGGTCAACACGGTCTGCCTGATGAAGGGCGCGCTTCCGCAGGGAGCGGACGAGATCGCGGTCGACCGCCTGTTCGCCGAGACCAACGGCATCGCCGTCGGCGATCCGCTTCGATTCTCCGGCAAAGCGTACACGGTCAGCGGATTTGTCGCACTGCCGGATTACAGCTGCTTATACGAGAACAATGCCGACATGATGTTCAGCGCGATCGGTTTCGGTGTCGGCATCGTGTCGGACGCCGGCTTTTCCGCGCTCGGCGACGCGCATCTGTCACAGAACTATGCATGGAAATACAATACGCCTTATGCGGACGACGCAGAACAGGACGCACGGTCGCAGGCGTTTATGGACTCGCTTGAGGACATTCTGAAGGCGGAAGCGCAGGACGTCTTACAGGCGAAGGCGGATGCAGTTTGGAAAGAGGCGCAGACGCTTGCCGCAACGCTCGAACCGCAGTTCAAAACGGCGGCCGAAACGATCGAACGCAAGGTGATCGACGCGTCTGCCGAAGCGGTCGAAAAGGCAGTGCGATCTCTTTCAAAAGAGGAGACATTTTCTCTGCTTTTGGAAAAGTCCGGCATGGACGAAGAAGCGTTCTATGAAAAAATGATGGACGCCGCGGGACTGACCGCCGCGCAGAAAATGCGTCTTGCGCTCGACGCGCGGACAAAAGGTGAGCAGGAGCTGCTGGCGCAAGCGATGGAGATGGCCGGCAAGTCCGAAGACGATCTGACGATGCTTGCGCTTTCCGTCGCGGGATTGACTGAAGAAGAGGCGGCGCAGGCGATGCTCGACGCCGTCTGCGAAAAACGCAATACCACCGTCGAAGCGCTCGTCGCGGCGCAGCTCGGTACGACGGCGGACGCGCTGAAAGCGATGCAGGATGCGTTTGAGGAAGCGCAGACGCTGACAGACGACATGGATCTTGCAAAGCAGGAGCCGCCGAAGATCGACCTCGACGCGCTCGAAAACGACACGGACACGGGGGCGGGATTCGACTTTTCGTTTGACGAAGTTTACGGTCTGCTGGACAAGGTGGACGCGACAAAGCTGTATGATACGTCGGAGATTCGCGAAACGCTCGCAGAGCTCCAAAAGCTGACCGACGTCCGTTTTGACGACGATGAAATCGTCGGCGTGCGCGACTATCTGCCGCGTTACCGCAATCTTGCGATCACGTTCACCGGCGAGGATATGGGTTCCGACAAAGCGTCGATCACGCTGATCTCCTATATCGTCATTGCCATTCTGGCGTTCGTGTTTGCCGTGACGACGTCCAACACCATCCAGCGAGAAGCAGCCGCGATCGGCACGCTGCGTGCGTCCGGCTTCAGCCGTGCGCAGCTTGTGCGGCATTATCTTCTGCTGCCGGTCGTCGTGACCGTGCTCGCGTCCATCCTCGGCAACGTGCTGGGCTACACGTTCTTTGAATCGTTGTTCATCGGGGTATACTATACGAATTACTCGCTGGTTACGTATGAAACGCTGCCGAGCGCCGAGGCGTTTTTGCAGACAACGGTCACACCGCTCGTGATGATGCTCGTCATCAATTTCCTCGTGCTTGTACGAAAACTGCGCGTTCGTCCGCTCGATTTTCTGCATGGGCAGACCTCGGTGCGCAGCCGCAAACGAGCCGTTCGTCTGAGCCCGAAGCTTCCTTTCCTGCAGCGCTTCCGCCTGCGTGTGCTGTTTCAGAACGCGGGCGCATATGCGATCCTGTTTGTCGGCATTCTGTTCGGCGGGATCCTCGCCGTATTCAGCATGATGTTCGGTCCGCTCATGGACAGCTATACGCAGATCGTGCGCGACACACAGCTTGCCGCGCAGCAGACGATCGTGGTCAGCGATGCGGTTGAGACGAAGAACGCGGACGCGGAGAAGTTCTGCCTGACCACACTTGACACGACGAAGGAAGGGTACGTCCCCGACGGCGTGAGCGTGTACGGCGTCGAGCCGGACAGCCGCTACGTCCGCGCCGACATTCCGGAAAGCGGCGTGCTGGCGTCGGAAAGCATGATGCAGAAGTTCGGCCTGCAATCCGGTGATACGGTCACGCTCAAAGAAAAGTATTCCTCCAAAACGTATACGTTCCGCATTGCCGGCTCTTATCCGTATCAGGCGTCGCTGGCAGTCTTTTTGCCGCGGCAGGCGTATCTCGACACGTTCCGCAAGGACGGCGATTATTTCACCGGCTATTTCAGCAGCGAACCCCTGACCGACCTCGATGCGCAGGACGTCGCCGCAACGATCACGCTGAAGGATCTGACGAAAGCGGTCGATCAGCTTCAGGTGTCGATGCTCGGCGTGATGAACTACTTTATGTATTTCGGTGTCGCCGTTTTCCTGCTGCTGATGTTCCTGCTGACGAAACAGGTGATTGAAAAGAACGGCGCGTCCATCGCCATGACGAAGATCCTCGGCTTCAAAAACGGTGAGATCGGCAGACTCTATCTTGTCAGCACGTCGATTGCCGTACTCGCGTCACTGCTCGTGAGCATACCGATTATTTCCGCACTGCTGCGGTATGCATTCCGGGTATATATCTACAAACGGATCGCCGGCTACATTCCGTTCATTATCTCAAACAGCTGCTATGTCAGGCTGGTCGTCATGGGCATGGCGAGTTATCTTGTCGTCGCGCTCGGTATGCTCTTGAAAATCAAAAAAGTGCCGATGAGCGAAGCGCTCAAACAGCAGAATCTGTAAGGGGAGAGTCCATATGTCAGAAGCATTATTGATCCGGCACTGTTCGCCGACGCTTGCCGGACTGAAAACAGGCAGCCTCTTTCCGGCGTCATTCGGGAGCGAAAAGGAAATGCAGCGGGATATGCAGGATTTCAACCGCAGGTTTCGGGATAAGGGCGTGCGGATTGTGCCGCTGCGGTACAGCGGCGGAAAGGCGCTTTTGTATCTCTACCGTCCCGGACGGCTCGAGCGGGATCTGCAGCACGAGACGGCGCGGGCGCTGCTGGAAAGGTACGGCTACGCGCCGTCTTTTCCCGGCAGGTGCGTTTCGTGCCTGCGTCAAAAGATGCAGGCAGGTGACGCGTTCCCGCATGAGGTCGGCCTTTTTCTCGGTTATCCGCCGGAGGACGTGCGCGGCTTCATCGAGCAGGGTGCGGCAAACTACAAATGCGTCGGCTGCTGGAAGGTCTACGGCGATGAACAGCAGGCGCGGAAAACGTTTGCGAAATATAAAAAGTGTACGGATGCGTATTGCAGACAATACGCCGCAGGACAGTCTGTGGAATGGCTGATTGTAGCCGGTTGAGACAGAAAGCTCTGCACAATGCGCACCGCAGTTGTACAATCAGGATTCTTTTCGCAAATGCGGAATGAACGATAAAATGTACGGACGTGTGACAGACAGAATCATCATGTCCGTGGAAAGGAGATCACACATGGAAATCATCGACGCCATCCTGGGTCTGCTCGGCGTGGCCGGCGGTATCGCCGGAACGACCTCTGCATTCAGCGGAGCATGGGAAACGCTGTTCGGCGCAATCTCCACGATCATCGAGTTCTTCTCATCCTTCCTCGGTTGATCGTTTCGGAGAAGTACAAGCCGCATCTGCCCTCGGGACAGTGCGGCTTGTATGTTCTTTGTGTAATCATAAGCGCATTCCCATGCAGTGCAGAGAATCCGCGGCAATTACTGCTTTCGGTTAATTGACGTCGTACAGCGCCAGTCCGCCCTTCAGATCGCATCCGGTGTTCCACAGCTTTCGCAGACTGATCCACTGGTATTCGCTGTATGTGACCGTCCGGATCAGAAGCTCGTCCTGCCCGTCCTGTGTGTCGTATCCGTTGATCAGAAACCAGTGCCATACGTAGTCCTTCATGGCTTTGTCCTTATGGTTGAGGATCAGCGCAGGCACGGGGTATCCGGCGTCAATCTGCCGCATGAGGACGTCCGCGGCTTTTTCATACGGCTCGTCACCGCTGAACGACTGCATGCGGATGCAGCCGACGCCGCAGTCTTTCAGATAATTCGCGTACCCGTCGATGAAAAGATCCGTTCTGTTGACGCCAGACATCCTCGGCCAGAGATACTTTTCCATCCTGTGCGCAAAGTCCACATAATCATCCCTGGTCAGGCGGCTTTTGTCAAACGGATAGATGCCGTCAATGCCCTTATGCAGCGCAAAATACAGGCTGCTGTCGCACGCCGTTTCCGCAGCACAGCCGCCGATGCGCATCATGAACGAGCGGAACCAGTCCTGATTACCGCCGTAGGAATCCCCTATGTAAAAGTGCTCCAACTCTGTTTTTTTCATGTTCTCACTCCGTTGCTTTGATTCACGACGCAATGCGGGATTGCGCACACAATAACACATAATCACTTCAACTATAGCATAACGGTTTGCAGACGAAAAAACAAGAGGATCGGCATGAAAAAACAAAAACTTTGCAAGATCATCCGTGATGCATTTCCTTTTTCTGCACAATGTGAAATATCCGTATTTCCGCTCTTGATTTTTTCCCTGTGATGGTGGTATAATGTTCTGAAACTACGCGCAGGGGAGGGAGTGACGACCATGCCGATCAAAATCGACAACCAATTGCCCGCGCACAAAACGCTTGAGAGCGAGAACATTTTTGTCATGACTGAGGATCGTGCTTCCTCGCAGGACATTCGTCCGCTGCGCATTCTTCTGCTCAATCTCATGCCGACCAAGGTCGAGACCGAGACGCAGCTTCTGCGCCTTTTGAGCAATTCGCCGCTGCAGGTCGAGATTGAGCTGCTGCAAACTTCGACTCATACGTCAAAGAACACGTCCGCCGAGCATATGATCAAGTTTTACAAGACGTTCGATCAGGTGCGGGACGAAAAATTCGACGGCATGATTATCACCGGCGCACCGGTCGAGCACCTCGACTTTGAGCAGGTCGACTACTGGCCGGAGCTGTGTGAGATCATGGCATGGAGCAAGACGCACGTGTATTCCACATTCCACATCTGCTGGGGTGCGCAGGCGGCGCTGTACTATCACTACGGCGTGCCGAAGCATCCGCTGCCGGAAAAGATGTTCGGCGTGTTCCCGCACCGCCCGCTTGACCTGTACCATCCGCTCATGCGCGGCTTTGACGACGTGTACTATGTGCCGCATTCGCGCCACACAGAGACGCGTGCGGCAGATATTGCACTGGTCAAGGATTTACAGATTTTGTCCTATTCCGACATAGCGGGCGTACATTTGATTTCGGACATGGAGTGCCGCAATTTCTATGCGACCGGCCACTCCGAGTACGACCGCGACACGCTCGCGCGCGAGTATTTCCGCGACCGCGACAGGGGACTGCCGATCCGCGTGCCCTTCGGATACTTCCCGGACGACGACCCGACCAAGACGCCGCTGATCAAGTGGCGCGGCACAGGTACGCTCCTGTTTACCAACTGGCTGAACTATTTCGTCTACCAACGCACGCCGTACGATCTTTCGACGATCGGCGACCGCGTATAGACGATCGACGACTGCGTATAAGCAAAGATCCGTTAAAAAGTATTATGCAGCACAGAAAATCGATGCGTCCCGAAGATATTAGATATCAGACTTTAGATGTTAGAAAATGGCGGGGCTGAATGCCCCGCACCCCATTAGAATGGGTACGGGCGCAGCCCGTCCTTTTCTACCATCTACGATCTACAATCTAATATCTGTTGCATATCTATCTTCATGTTGGCGAATCACGTGAAGATCGTAATATAACAACATCAGAGGTGTTTTTATGACAGAAAAAGAGCTGCAGGCGATCTCCTCCATCGACGCCATGGAATTCCATGTCAACGATTGGCGCGACGCGACCAAGGGCAAGCAGAGAGGCATTTTCTCCTTTGACGACCTGGCCGCAATCAAGATCAAGGAGCTGAAAAAGCGCATCTACACGGACGTGGAATTCATGAATCCGTGGAAAATGCGCGAGTGCATCTACAAGGACGTCGGCGAGTACGAGTACCTGTACGAGGGCTGGAAAGAGCTGAACGTCGGCGACCGCTGGGGCAAAAACGGCTGGAGCGCGTTCTTCAAAAACAGCTTCGACCTGCCGGCGCGTTTCGCGGGACACAAGGTCACGCTGAACGTTTACTTCGGCGGCGACTCGCTCGTCACGCTCAACGGCGTGCCGTATCAGGGCCTTGATCCGTTCCGCAACAGCGTTCTGCTGACGAACTACGCCGCGGGCGGCGAGCATTACGACGTGGACATCGAGTCCTATTTCGTCTGGCACTCCGACGAGCCGGAGACCAAGACGCTTGCCTGTTCCTTCATCGCCTGCGTCGATCCCGAAATCGAGGAGATCTTCTGGGATTTCAAGGCGGTTTTCAACGCGCTGTTCATGCCGGTGCTCGACGCTTCGCTGTGCGAGCTGATCCGTGCCGCGCTGAAGGAAGCGTTCCATCACGTCAACTTCGATCTGGAGGGCGACGCGTTCAAAGAGGAGCTGCGTGTCGCGCAGAAGATTCTGCATGAGATGGTCTACGACAGCGACAAATTTGCCAGCATCGGCAAGCTTGCGCTCTGCGGCAACTCCCACCTTGATCTGGTGTTTATGTGGGCATATAAAGAATATGTGCGTAAGGTCGGCCGCACGCATGCGACGATGCTGCGCCTGATGGAGCAGTACCCTGACTTCATTTTCTCGCAGAGTTCCGCTGTCACGTACGAAGAGATGCGCAAGAATTTTCCCGTTCTGTTCGAGCAGGTCAAGCAGCGTATCGCCGAGGGACGCTGGGAATACATCGGCGCGATGTGGGTCGAGCCGGACTGCAACCTGATTTCCGGCGAGTCGTTTGTGCGCCAGATTCTGCACGGTACCCGTTATGCGGAAAAGACGTTCGGTGTCACGCCGAAAACGTGCTGGCTGCCAGACGTGTTCGGCAACAGCTGGGCCATGCCGCAGATTATGAAGAAATCCGGACTGGAATATTTTGTGACCCATAAAATGTACATCTGGAACGACACCAATCCCTGGAAGTACAACACCTTCTGGTGGGAAGGTCCGGACGGATCGCGCGTGTTCTCCATCGTACCGCCCACACACTTCATCGGTACCGTGGAGCCGGATTCGCTGAAGATGAACTGGCAGCGCTACTCCGACAAGACGACCATCGGCGAGTCCATGTACTGCTACGGCTGGGGCGATGGCGGCGGCGGCGTCGACAATGAGATGCTCGAATACGTCAAGCGTTACAAGAAGTTCCCCGGCCTGCCGGAGACCGAGGTCAGCACGATTGAAGCGTCGCTCGGCCGCATGAAGGCCAGAGCCACCGAGGACAATATCCCGATCTGGAAGGACGAGCTGTATCTTGAGGAGCACCGCGGTGTGCACACGACCAAGGCGCTGCTGAAAAAATACAACCGCTACTGCGAGAACCTGTACCGTGAAGCGGAGATATACAGCTCCATTGCCTCCCTCTACGGCTTCGACTATCCGCTGGACAAGCTCAACGAAGGCTGGCAGCAGATTCTGACCAACCAGTTCCATGATTCTCTGCCCGGTTCGCACATCACCGAGGTGTTCGAGCAGCTTTGCAAGCTGTATGACGGCGTCATCGCCATCGGCGAAGCGGTGCGCGACGAGGCGCTCGGCGTGATCGCGTCGCACATCGGCGGCGTGGCAGAGGGCGGCAAGCCCTTCGCCGTGTTCAATTCGCTCGGCACAGCCGCAACGAGCAAGGTCGAGCTGCCGTACCGCGATGTGGCGGTGTTCGACGCAGACGGCAACGCCGTACCCGTGCAGGCATATACAAAGCTCAGCGGCGAAAAGGTGCTTGTCTTCATTGCCAAAGACGTGCCTGCTGTGGGCTATAAAGTCTACTATACCAAAGAGCAGGCTGTGCCCGAGGCAGTCGAGACGACGGGCAGCGCAGTCGAAAATGATCAGTTCCGTCTGGTCTTTGACGAAAGCGCGGAGCTGACGAGCATTTACGACAAAGCGAATGCGCGCGAAGTGCTCGGGGGCAAGGGCAACGTGTTCCGTATCTATGAGGATCTGCCCGGCAAGTACGAGGCATGGGACATCGTGGCGACCTACGTGGATATCCAGTTCGACACCGCACCCGGCAAGATTGAGAAGATTGTGGAGGGCGACGTGTTCACGTGCGTGACGATCTGCAAGAAGATTCTCAAGTCCTTCGTGCGGCAGAACATCCTGCTGTACAAGGAGCTGGACCGCATCGACTTCGACAGCTATATCGACTGGCAGGAGCGCAGAAAGCTCTTAAAGGTCGGCTTCGACACGGCGATCTATACCAGCCGCTACACGCGCGACATTGCCTATGCGACGATCGAAAACAGCAACTACCGCCAGAATCCGTACGACAAGGCGAAGTTCGAGGTTTCGGCGCACAACTTCATCGACATGAGCGAGGACGGCTACGGTCTGTCGATCCTCAACGACTGCAAGTACGGCTTCGAGGTCGACAAGCAGCGCATGATCGTCACACTCCTCAAGGGGCCGATGAATCCCGACCCGATGTCCGACTACGGCGACCATTACTTCACCTACTCGCTCTACCCGCACAAGGGCGGCTGGAAGCAGGCGAAGACGCTCACGCGCGGTCTGGAGCTGAACAACCCGATGCACGCGGTCGAGCTGGCTGCCGGCGGTGCGGACAAGGCCGGTTCCTTCATGGCTGTGAGCGCAGAAAACGTTACGCTTGAAGCGGTCAAAAAGTGCGAGGACGAGGACGCCTACATCGTGCGCATGGTCGAAAAGACGGGCGCTTCGGCGGACGTGGTCTGTACGTTCTTTGCCGAAATCGGCAAGGCGTTTGCGTGCAATCTGCTCGAGCGCGAGGACGTGCCGGTCGAGGCGGACGGCAATACGCTACGCTTCCGCATCAATCCCTTCGAGATCAAGTGCTTCAAGGTGTTCGTACAATAAACAGCATACAACTAACGCAGAAAAGAGCCGGCGTCCTTTCGGGCGCCGGCTTCGCTGTGCTTACTGTGCTTTGTCAGCAGCCGCAGCCGTTGTTGTTGTTGCAGCCGCAGCCGCAACCGCAGTCGGAGAATAACAGGATGATGACCAGAAGCAGAATCCAGTTATTGTTGCATCCACAACCCATTGTGTCGCCCTCCTTTCGTCGGTCTCAATCTCAGCATATGGCCGCGCGGAAAATGTGTGACAAATTTGCGCCTGACTGGTTACACTAAGGCTGAAGGAGGTGCCGAAATGCCTGCAAAGAGTTTCGGCGGTAAAACGCCGTATGAGGACAACAGTGCGGAATTGGGCGAGGAGCTGACGCCCGACCCTTATTCCGACACACCGCAGCCGGTCAAGGTGCATCTGTCGCGCATGACGATGCGCACCACGCCCGGCAAGCGTGGTCGTCTGCACAAGGAAACGCCGCGCAACAACCGGCAGTTCAACCAGTAGCATTGTTTTGACGCTTTGGGAAACAAGGCGATGGGCAGCAGGGGGGCGCATCTGCTGCCCGACTGCTTTGAATGATGCAATCTCCGGCAAGAGGAAACACACAACCGCTTCATGCAGACAGCGACTGAAGACGGTGAACATTTAAAAAAATAAGAAAAATGCTGAAATAATGAGATAAATTCAGAAAACAACGTAAAACCTTTAGCTCAATGGCGGATTTGACCTTTTCTGACCTTTGACGTTTTAATCAAAAGTCAGTATACTATGGTCAAAGGTCAAAGAAAGTCAAAGTCAAAAGAGAGAAGGTGATCGCATGAATCTCAGCAACAGCATTGCCCAGATGATCCTGAAGATGCTCGATCAGGACGGGAGTACCGAGATCCAGCGCAACGAGTTCGCACAGCTTATGGGATGTGTGCCCAGCCAGATCAACTACGTGCTGCACTCGCGCTTTACGCCTGAGCAGGGGTATATCGTGGAATCGCGGCGCGGCGGCGGCGGGTATATCCGCATCCGGCGTGTCAACCTTGACAAGGGCGTGATGCTTATGCACGCGGTCAACGCCGTGGGCGCCTCGCTTGACGAGCAGACCTGCCGCGCGCACGTCATGAATCTGACGCACAGCGGCATTCTCGACGAGACATCGGCCAAGCTGATTCTGGCGGCCACGTCGGATATTTGTTTCCGCGCTCTGCCGCAGGCGCAGCGGGACGCGGTACGCGCGAGCATCTTCAAGCAGCTATTGCTCGCACTGAATTGATGGAATTGAAAGGAGTGTTTACTATGTTGTGTCAAAATTGCGGAAAACGGGAGGCCACGACCCACATCAAGCGCGTGGTCAACGGAGAGACTTCGGAAAGTCATCTGTGCGCGGAGTGCGCGGCGTCGCTCGGCTATGCGGACGTGTTCAGCGGCTTCGGCATGAGCTTCGGCGATCTGCTGGGCGGATTTCTGAGCGATACGGCAGCACCGCAGACGCAGATCGCATCCGGCAATCGCTGCGGCAAATGCGGCAGCTCATGGAATGACATCGTGCGTGCCGGCAAGGTCGGCTGCGCGGACTGCTACCGCACATTCTATGATCGGCTGGTGCCGACGCTCCAACGCATTCACGGGCGCATTCGTCACACCGGCAAGACGTCCGGCAGCGCCGGAACACATGCGCCGGTTCGTGAGAAGACGGAAGAGGAACTGCGTGAAGAGAAGATCGAGATGCTCAAAAAGAAAATGAGCGAAGCAGTGGCAGAGCAGGATTTCGAGACAGCCGCCAAGCTGCGTGACGAGATCCGCGCGCTGGAAGCATAAGGAAGGCAGGCGAACGAGATGAATAAATGGTATATTGAAAAAGGTGATCAGGGCGATGTCGTGCTCAGCACGCGCATTCGTCTGGCGCGAAATTTAGAGGCCTATCCGTTCCCCGGCAGACTGGACGTGCAGAGCAAGAAAAAGGTATGCGCCGAGATCCGCGACGCGGCGCTTTCGGACGGCAGTAATACGTTCCGCTGGATCGACATGGCTTCGCTGACGCCCAGTCAGGCCGTCTCGCTTGCGGAGCGGCACCTGATCAGTCCGGAATTTACCACCGACCGTGAAGGACGCGCGCTGCTGTTGACCGAAGATGAAAGCGTTTCCATCATGCTTTGTGAAGAGGATCATATCCGTCTGCAGGTTATGCAGGCCGGTCTTGCGCTCGAGCGCGCCTACGATATTGCGGACAAGATCGACACCATGCTCGATCAGCGTTTGCAGTACGCGTTCGACGAGCGCATCGGCTATCTCACGCAGTGCCCGACCAATCTCGGTACCGCCATGCGCGCATCCGTGATGCTGCATCTGCCGGCGCTCGATGCGACAGGACGTATTTCTTCTCTGGCGGCAACCGTGTCCAAGCTCGGTCTTGTGATCCGCGGTGCATACGGCGAGGGCTCGTCCGCACGCGGGAGCATCTATCAGATCAGCAATCAGATCACGCTCGGCATCACCGAGCAGGCCGCGATCGACAATCTGCGCGCCATCACGCTTCAAATTGTCTCGCAGGAGCGAGCGGCACAGGAACAGCTGCTCAAAAGCGAGGCGGAGATCGACAAGATCTGGCGTGCGCGCGGCGTGCTCAGCAGCGCGCGTCTTCTGAGCGCGGACGAGTTTATGACGCTGGTTTCGCTCGTGCGAATGGGCGCCGCAAGGCAGATTTTCAACTTGTCGCTCGAAAAGCTCAACGAGCTGATTGTGCGCATGCAGCCGGCCACCATCAATGCCGCGAGCGGACAGAATCTGCCGCCGGCAAAACGCGATGCAATCCGTGCCGAAGCGGTACGCACCGCATTACTGACTCAAGGAGATGATACACAATGATGTATAAATTCACAGGCTTCACCGAAAAAGCAAACGCCGCGCTCAACCACGCCATTGAAAAGGCGGAACAGCTCGGCCATACCTACATCGGCAGCGAGCATCTGCTGCTCGGTCTGCTGGCGGAGCCCGGCGGCGTCGCATACGCGGCGCTGACCGAGGCAAAGGCGGACGCGGAATCCGTGGAGGATCTGATCCGCACCTCGATCGGCATCGGTGCGCCGACCGTTCTGACGCAGAACGATTTCACGCCCCGCTGCAAGCATATCATCATGAATCTGGCTGTGGCGCAGGCACGCGCGATGGGACATTCCTATGTGGGCACGGAGCATCTGCTGGTTGCGCTGCTGCATGAATCCGACAGTGCCGCCGTAGCTATACTGCGGGAGCTGAACGTTTCCTTGCAGGACGTGCAGAACAATATTGTCAAGGCCATGTCCGGCGCCGGCAGTTACAAGAGCCCGGCCGAGGAAAAGAAAGCGAAGAATCAATCGAACACCCCGACGCTCAATCAGTTCGGCCGCGATCTGACCGAGGCGGCCGGCAAGGGCATGATTGACCCGGTGATCGGCAGAGCACAGGAGATCGAACGTGTGATCCAGATTCTGTCCCGCCGCACCAAGAACAACCCCTGTCTGATCGGCGAACCCGGCGTCGGCAAAACGGCGATTGCCGAGGGACTGGCGCTGAAAATTTCGACGGGCGAGGTGCCCGAAACACTGCGCGATAAGCGCATCGTTGCGCTGGATCTGACCGGCATGGTGGCCGGCACCAAGTACCGCGGCGACTTTGAGGAACGCATCAAGTCCGCGATCGATGAAGTCATCAAGGCAGGCGACGTGATTTTGTTTATTGACGAAATCCATACGCTGGTCGGCGCAGGCTCGGCGGAAGGCGCCGTCGACGCCGCCAACATTCTCAAGCCCGCGCTTGCCCGGGGCGAAATGCAGGTCATCGGCGCGACGACCATCGAGGAATACCGCAAGAACATCGAAAAGGATGCGGCGCTCGAACGTCGTTTCCAGCCCGTGATGGTGGGCGAGCCGAGCGAAGAGGAGGCCGTGGAGATTCTGCGCGGTCTTCGCGATAAGTACGAAGCGCATCACAAGGTGCGCATCACGGACGACGCGATTCTGGCAGCCGTGAAAATGTCCGCACGCTACATCGGCGACCGGTTCCTGCCGGACAAGGCGATTGACCTGGTGGACGAGGCTGCATCGCGTGTGCGGCTGCGTGCATTCACTGCGCCGCCGGATCTCAAGGCGCTCGAAGACCGGCTGAAGGAAATCGGCGAGGAAAAGGCGAGCGCCGTCAATACGCAGGACTTTGAACGCGCGGCGCTGCTGCGTGACGAGGAAAAGAAGGTACAGCAGCAGCTCGACGAACAGAGAAAGGCGTGGCAGGAAAAGAGCAGCGACAGCACGGGCGAAGTGACGAGCGAGGAGATCGCGCAGATTGTCTCGCAGTGGACGGGCGTGCCGGTCGTGCAGCTCACGCAGGAAGAGAGCGAACGTCTGCTGCACATGGAGGACGAACTGCATCGGCGTATCGTCGGTCAGGATGAAGCGGTGCACGCGGTTGCGCGCGCCATCCGCCGCGGCCGTGTGGGGCTCAAGGACCCCAAACGCCCGATTGGATCGTTTATCTTCCTCGGACCCACGGGCGTGGGCAAGACGGAGCTGTGCAAGACGCTGGCAGCGACCATGTTCGGTGATGAGAACGCTATGATCCGGCTCGATATGTCGGAGTATATGGAGAAGCATACCGTCTCGCGTCTGGTCGGATCGCCCCCCGGCTACGTCGGCTACGAGGAGGGCGGCCAGCTCACCGAGAAGGTGCGCCGCAAGCCGTATTCCGTGATCCTGTTCGACGAGATCGAGAAAGCGCATCCCGACGTATTCAATATGCTGCTGCAGATTCTGGACGACGGCGTGCTGACCGATTCACAGGGACGCAAGGTGGATTTCAAGAACTGCTTCATCATCATGACCTCGAACCTTGGCGCCGCACGCATCACCGGGCAGACCGGCGCAACGCTCGGTTTC
>JAFSYM010000098.1 GCA_017450005.1 Clostridia bacterium | reverse complement strand
GGGATTGTTTTTGCTTTTCAGATAGCGTCTGATGTGACAACCCCTCCGAGCGCCTTTCGGCGCCCACCTCCCCTTACACAGGGGAGGCTAAGATATGGCGCTTGTGCAAAGGATGCAATCCTATCCCACAAAATTCCGTGAAGAACCAATTTTTCACAGTCTTCGTCCCCTGTCCTTTTCATGCACAGTATACCGCGCCGAAGTGACCGGGACGTGACCACGTGGTGACAGTTTTGTCACGTTGACAAGCATATTTTCCATACAAGCAGAAACGCCGACCACCCTTTCGGGCAAGTCGGTGTCTTTGTTTTGATGTGCCGCCGTAAGACCGGGCGGTCATGCCCGCCCCTACAAACGGCAATGTACCGGCATTTTATATATGCGTCGGGACGATGTGGGCATCGTCCCCTACGGAAAACGTAACGGCGTCGCCGTGTAGGGAACGCATATATGCGTTCCGCCGGACGGCCGTGAGGGAAACAGCGAGCAATACTCGCTCCTGCGTACCTATGGCGGGCAAGTAGGGGCGGGCATGACCGCCCGCAAAAACGAAAAAATGCCGCAGGCAAAACCTGAAGCGATCGAACAAAAAGCCAATGTCATTGCGAGCAAAGCGAAGCAATCCGCTCCCCCGAAAAACGTTCAGACAAGAACAGGGGGGATACGGATTGCTTCGTCGCAAAAGCTCCTCGCAATGACAGATCTATTTATGTAAATGTGCCGCCGGAGACGGCATGTTGCCGAACGTGCGGGACGATGTGGGCATCGTCCCCTACGGAAAACGTAACGGCGACGCCGTGTAGGGAACGCATATATGCGTTCCGCCTCGGAGCATTTTCGGCGCGATAGCACAGGCGGACATCTGCAATCTGTACTCAACCGGCTGAAATGACGCGTTCTTATACGAACGGGTGCATATCCGCGTCGTAAAACGCCCGGCGGCGGATGCGCACAAGGCCCTGTGTTCCGATCGCCTTTTGCAGCGCGTCGACCAGCAGCGCGGGATTGAGCGGCTCGTTGCCGCTTTGCAGCACCGCCTCGAGCATGGCGCACGTCCCGTCCGTGCGGAAAGCCGCTTCGCGCACCTTGTCGCAGATCTGCACCTGCTTTGTGACCTTGCGCCTGCCCTGCTTGCCGGTCTTTTCGGCCGTCAGCTCCCCGCTTCGCAGCAGCGCGCCGGCCTCGGCGCAAAAGCGCTCAGCCGCGGCGGCGCTGTCCAGATCAACGGCAATCGAATACCGCGCGAACGCGATCTGCGCCGCCTTCGACTGCGCCTCGTGCACACGCACGACGGAAATCCCCTCGGGCAGCACGGCGTTCATGCGTCTTTGTATCTCCGCGTCCGGCATATCGTCCTCAATGCGGATGTCGAGCGGTTCGCCGTCGCTCTCCTGTCCGAGCGAGAGCGGCGTGAGAAAGTTCAGATACGGGTGCGGATTGAAGCCCTCCGTATACCACAGGTTCAGCCCCGCGCGGCGTACGGCGCGCGTAAAACAGCGGTTCATATCGAGGTGGGAGATGTACTTCGCCCGCCCTTCCTTTTTAATCCAGAGTCTTACAGCGCGCATCGCATTTCCCTCCGTTCAGTTTGTCCGCGCCGCAGCCGCCGCAGCGTTCGCGGCAATGCGGCGTCGTAAGGCTTTCGGCGGCACGCTCGTTCTCGCGGCGCAGATACGCCTTGCTTACGCCGTAGTCGAGATGATCCCACGGCAGCGTCTCGTCGAAGCTGCGCTTGCGATTGGCGTAAAACGCCATCGACACGCCCATTTCCTCGAACGTCTGCGTCCACAGATCGAATCGGAACTGATCGTCCCAGCCGTCGAAGCGGCAGCCCTTGCGCCACGCCGCCTCAAGCACGTCGGCAAGCCGACGGTCGCCGCGCGCAAACACGGCTTCAAGGAAGCTCGTGTCGGAATGGTGACAGCTGAGACTTACCTTGCGCGTATGGATGCTCTCGCGCAGCAGCGACTGCTTGCGCAGGACGGTTTCGGTGTCGTCCTGCCCCTCCCACTGGAACGGTGTGAAGGGCTTGGGCACAAAGGTCGACGCGCTCACGGATACGGTCACGCCCTTGCCCTTGGGCTTGTCGGGATTGGCGTAGTAGGCGTCCACGACCTTCTGCGCAAGGTCGGCGATGCCGCGCACGTCGTCGTCCGTTTCGGTCGGCAGACCGATCATGAAGTACAGCTTGACCGCCGTCCAGCCGCCGGCAAAGGCCTGCGAAGCCGTGTGCAGCACTTCCGCCTCGGTCACGTTTTTATTGATGGCGTCGCGCAGACGCTGCGTGCCCGCCTCGGGCGCGAAGGTCAGCGAGCTGCGGCGCACGCCGGCTAACTTTTCCATCAGCTCTTTCGGGAAATTGTCGGCGCGCAGACTCGGCAGCGCCACGTTGATCTTCGCCTCATCCGTCCAGGAAATCAGGCGGCGGATCAGCGTTTCCATCTGCGTGTAGTCGCTCGAGGAGAGCGAACAGAGTGATATTTCGTCGTACCCGGTGCTCTCGCAGATCGCGCGGCACTGCGCGTCGATCACTTCTGCGGATTTTTCGCGGATCGGGCGGTAGATAAAGCCCGCCTGACAGAAACGGCAGCCGCGGATGCAGCCGCGGAAAATCTCGGTCGTTGTGCGGTCGTGCACCACCTCGATGGACGGCACGACGAAATTGTCCGGGCAGAACATGCTGTCCAGATCGGACACGATGCGCTTTTTGACTACGGCAGGCGCGCCGTCCTTCGGCGTGACAGCCTGCACAGTGCCGTCGTCGTTGTAGGAGACGTCGTACAGCGACGGCACGTAAACGCCCTCGATCTGCGCCGCCTCGCGCAGGAAGGTCTGCTTGTCCGAACCGAGCTTCTTGTGCCGGATGAGCAGGTCGATCAGATCGTTTGTGACCTCCTCGCCCTCGCCGAGCATGCACAGGTCGACGAACGCGTGCACCGGCTCCGCGTTGCACACGCACGGTCCGCCCGCCGCCACGATCGGCAGCAGATCCGTCCGGTCGGCCGCGCGCACCGGCAGTCCGGCAAGATCGAGCATATTGAGCATATTGGAATAGGACAGCTCATATTGCAGCGTAAACCCGATCAGGTCAAATTCCCGCACGGGATCGCCGCTCTCGAGCGCGTACAGCGGCACGTCGTGCGCGCGCATCTGCGCTTCCATATCCGTCCACGGCGCGAACACGCGCTCGCACCACGCATCCTCGCGCGCGTTGACCAGACTGTAGAGGATCTTCATCCCCAGATGCGACATGCCGATCTCGTATGTGTCCGGAAAGCAGAAGGCATAGCGCAGATCGACCGCGTTTTTATCCTTGACGACGCTGTTGAGCTCCCCGCCCGTATAGCGGCCGGGCTTCTGTACGGCGGCTAAGATACGTTCTTTCGTTTTATCGAGCATGATTCCATTCCTTCCGAAAAAAGGGTTTGAGTCAGTATAGCACATTTTCATGCCGGATGCAATCTTTGCATAAAAAGAAGCGCACGGAACAAGCTATGATATATTGACTTTTATGAACGCATGTGCTAATATCTATGGGTATATGAGATTCGGAAAGGACGGTGCTGCTACCATGAATCTGAAGGAGAAAATGCAATTTCACGCGGCAGACGCTGCGCTCGGCCAGATCCTCAAGTATATTGACAAGGACCCGATCGGCAATCTGACGAAGCTGGTCAACGTCTCCGAAAAGCTCGCGGGCAGCACGTTCCCCAAGGTCAACTTTGAAAAATTCCGTCAAGCGCTCTCGACGCCCGGCCACGTGTGGGTCGAGTACGCGCTGTCGATCATCCGCGACACCGACCGCGACGCGCTGCAGAAGGCGATCATGGCGATGGGCTACGGCACGTATGTGGCGACCAAAACCGTGCGTGAAAACCGTGAAAAGCACCGCTGTAATTTCCCGAATATCATCCTGTTCGACCCGACAAGCGCGTGCAACCGCAAGTGCAAGGGCTGCTGGTCGGCCGACTACGGGCACAAATACAGTCTGACGATGGCGGAGATGGAGTCGATCGTCGCGCAGGGACGCGAACTCGGCGCGCATCTGTATATGCTCACCGGCGGCGAGCCGCTGCTGCGCAAGGACGATATTTTCAAGCTCTGCGAGGCCAACCCCGACTGCATGTTCCTGTGCTACACCAACGCCACGCTTGTGGACGACGCGTTCTGCGCCGAAATGAACCGGCTGGGCAACCTCACGCTTGCGCTGAGCATCGAGGGCACCGCCGAGAGCAACGACGCACGCCGCGGCGAAGGCAGCTATGAGACGACGGTACGCGCGATGGAGCTGCTGCAAAAGCGGCGCTGCTTCTTCGGCATTTCCGTGTGCTACACCAGTCAGAACATCGACTTCGTGACGAGCGACGCGTTCCTCGATGACATGCTTGCAAAAGGCGCGAAGTTCGGCCTGTATTTCAACTATATGCCGGTCGGGCAAAACGCCGTGCCGGAGCTTGTCCCCTCCCCTGCGCAGCGCGAGTATATGTACCGCTGGCTGCGCAAGATCCGCAATGCCGAGACGGGCAAGCCGATGTTCGTCATGGATTTCCAGAACGACGCGGAATACGTCGGCGGCTGTATCGCAGGCGGGCGCAACTACTTCCACATCAACGCGTCCGGCGACATCGAGCCGTGCGTTTTCATCCACTATTCCGACTCCAACATCCGCACGCATACGCTGCTGGAGGCGCTGCAGCGGCCGCTGTTCCAGGCCTATTATCATAACCAGCCGTTCAACGACAACCATCTGCGTCCGTGCCCGATGCTCGAAAACCCCGACTGCCTGCGGCACATCATCGCCGAAACAGGCGCCGCGTCGACCGACATCCTCTCGCCGGAATCCGTCGAGACACTGTGCGCGCGCTGTGACAGGTTCGCCGCCGCATGGGCGCCGGAAGCCGAGCGTCTGTGGCGGGAATTCGACCATCCGCAGACCAAAACGTACTACTACCGCGATACAATTTAGATGGTAGATTATAGATTGTAGATCGTAGAGGATGGCGGGGCAAAGCCCCGCGCCCCAAATAAACGGGTACGGGCAGAGCCCGTCCTTTTCTAACATCTACGATCTAATATCTAAAATCTTGTATATTTCACGAATCCTGCTTCCTGTTTCATAACAGGCACATAAGAAGCAGAAACAACAATAGAATATACGTACAGGGGTGCCTTCTTTACGAAGGCTGAGATCATACCCTTTGAACCTGTTCGGGTCATGCCGGCGTAGGAAGTATAGGTACTACATGCTCAAAAGCGTCGGATTTTTCCGGCGCTTATTATTATGAAAAGAGGTCATCCACATGAAAAAAACACAACGTCTTGCCGTCAGCGGCGTCCTGATTGCACTGGCGGTCGTCCTGTCCATGATCAAGGTGTTCGAGCTGCCGTTCGGCGGGTCGATCACGCTGTTCAGCATGACGCCGATCATGCTGGCCGGCTTTTTGTACGGCGTGCCGTGGGGCATGCTGTGCGGCCTGGTTGACGGCGTGCTGCAGGGTCTGCTCGGCGCGGCCACGACGCAGGCGTTCGCGGGCATGGAGCTGGCGGAAACCATCGGCGTGATCTGTCTGGACTATCTGCTGGCGTTCTCGGTGCTCGGCTGCGCGGGACTGCTGCGCAAGGTCATGCGGGGCAAACCGGTCGCCGCATTCACGCTGGGCACACTGATCGCGGGTCTGCTGCGCTATGCGGTACATACAACCTCCGGCGCGGTGCTGTACGGCAGCTACGCGGAGTGGTTCTTCACGCAGGAGGGATTCTATTCCTGGGGCGCAACAATTCTGGAGAAGTTCAGCGGCGTGCAGCTCGCGATCGTATACTCGCTGATCTACAACGGATTCTACATGCTGCCGGAAATCGCCATCGCCATCGTCGCGGCCGTTGCGCTCATGAACGTCAAGCCCCTGCGCAAATTGGCGGACACCGCACAGCCGACGGTAGAATAAGCAGCATAGCGTCGCAAAAAAAGGGTTCTTCACGGAATTTTGTGGGATGGTCAGATGTCGGTAAAGAGCGGTGTCATCGCGAGGAGCGAAGCGACGCGGCGATCCGTAACCCCGGCAGTGCATAAATGAACAAGAAGGAGAACGGATTGCCGCGCGCCATAAAG
>JAFSYM010000097.1 GCA_017450005.1 Clostridia bacterium | reverse complement strand
CCCCTCCGAGCGCCTTTTGGCGCCCACCGTCTCGCCTGCCGGCTCGGTCGGCGCTTCTGCCTTCGGCAGAGGTGTCCACCGGACACCCGCGGTCTCGCCTGCCGGCTCGGTCGGCGCTTCTGCCTGCGGCAGAGGTGTCCACCGGACACCCGCGGTCTCGCCTGCCGGCTCGGTCGGCGCTTCTGCCTGCGGCAGAGGTGTCCACCGGACACCCGCGCCCTTACACAGGGGAGGCTAAGATATGGCGCTTGTGCAAAGGATGCAATCCTATCCCACAAAATTCCGTGAAGAACCTAATAAGCAGAAAACAGAACCGCTTCCGGATTTGCGGACAATACATTTCAGCCGTCTGTCTCCCACGCCGGCGATTGCCGGAACGTCATGTGCCGGCCGGTTTGCGGGTGGTCGAACGAGAGCTGCTCCGACCAGAGCATCACGGTGTCGGACGGCACACGGCTGCCGTATCGCCGGTCGCCGGCGACCGGCATACCGCGCGAGGCAAACTGCGTGCGGATCTGGTGCGTGCGTCCCGTGTCGAGCGTGACGCGCACGAGCGAGAGCGTCTGTCCCGCCCTTTCAAACGTGCGCACCTTTTGAAAAGTCAGCCGCGCCTGCCGCACACCGCGCCGCTCGCGTTTGACCACAAACGTCTTGTTGCTGCGCGGATCGTGGTAGAGCAGGTCTTCATACGTGCCCGCGTCGCCCGGATCGCCGGAAATGATCGCGAGATAAACCTTTTCGCCCGTGTCATGTAGGCTCTGCGTCAGCTTGCCCGTGACCGCCGGATCACGCGCATAGACCATCACGCCGCCGACAGGCCGGTCGAGCCGGTGCGCCGCGGCGACAAAACCGCCGAGCTGCGCGCGCAGAAGTGCGGGTACGCAGTCGCTGCCCTTGTCCTCCGAGAGCATGCCGGCGGGCTTTATGCAGACGACAATCCAATCATCCGCGTACAGAATCTGCATCAATATGCCTCCAGCGCCTGCAGCGACGCAAAACCGCGCGTCTTGTCGAACACGACGCGCATGCGCTGCACACGCACTTCGTCAAAGCGGCAGATCGACTGAAAACCGATCACGCCGCCCGCGGCCAGACGCTGCCATCTGCCGCCGATCTCGCCGTAGACGCTGTACTGCTCCACGCGCTGCCCGCACGAAGCGACCGCCTCGCGCAGCACCAGCTTGTTGATGTCGTAGTCGTCCAGCAGGTCGATTTCAATCCACGGTTTATCCGCCGTGTCGGACTGCCAGTAGGATGCATCCGGCAGCAGTACGTTTTCGGGACCGTGTCCCGCCGCACTGCCGGACGCCGTCATAGCGGATTCCTGCGCGAGATCCTCGCCGAAATCGATCGCAAGCTGTGCGCCGATACTCAGCAGCGTCTGCATATCCTGCTCGCAGATTCTGCCCGTCCTGTCGGGGCATATACCGAGCATCAGGCACGCGTTGCCGCCGACGGCCGCATACCACAGATCAATCAGCTTCGAGAGCTGTTTCGTTTCATATTTTTCGCTTTCATGATAGAACCAGCCCTTGCGCATGGGCATTGTGACCTCCGCCGGATACCAGATCAGGCGGTGGCCTTTTTTCAGATGCTTGTCGCTTGCCGGCTCCAGATCGACCGTGCTGTATTTGCGCGGGGGCGCGATATCGTCCGCCCTTCGCTCGTAGGGCGCGTAGTAATACGGCACCGCGCTCCACTCCGCCTTGCGGCAGAAGCCGACGTAGTTGCCGGAAAAACGCACGTCCGGCCCGCAGCCGCCGATAACCGCGTTCGGCTGCAGGGTGCGAATGAGCGAAAACAGCGACGGCATATCTATTTCCTGCTGCCGGCCGTTCCTGCCCTCGCCGCACGTTTCATCGAGCCACACGCCGAACAATTCTCCGTAATTCGTCAGCAGCTCCCGAAGCTGCGCGAGCAGGAACGCGTTGTACTTTTCGCCCGTGCCGTAGCGCAGGTCATGGCGGTCCCAGAGCGCAATCCGGATGCCGAACTTCAGCCCCTCCTCAGCGCAAAAGCGCGCCGTATCGCCGACGATATCCGTCGGGCAGGGCGACGACGCGACCGAATGATCGGTCTGCTTCGTCGGCCACAGGCAGAAGCCGTCGTAATGCTTGACGCACAGCACAAGACCTTTCATGCCGGCGTTCTTTGCCACGCGCACCCACTGGTGCACGCTCAGCTTCTCCGGCGCGTACAGCTCCGGGCTCTCGCCCCCGCTGCCCCACTCGGAGTCGGTGAATGTATTCATGCCGAAATGCACAAGGCCGTAAAACTGCGTCTGCTGCCACTGAATCTGCCGCGGCGACGGCGTGACCTGGACAGCCTCGTGCCAGTATTCTTTCTTCATGCTTTTCCCTCTCTTCGCACATACCGTGCGTACTCTTCCGCCGTCAGCAGCGGCTTGTCGCGGCGCACGTCCCGCAGCGTGAACAGATACAGATCCGGGTTGACGCCCAGAAGCTGCGGATTCTCAATCAAGGCGTCATGGACCGTATCGACCGTGCCGGACAGGGGCGAAATCAGGTCGACAACGCCTTTGAAAAACTCGATGTCGCCCGCAACGTCGCCCGTGCGCAGCACGTCGCCCTCATCGCACAGGTTGATACAGACGGGGCTTTTCCAGCGCTCGACCATCGTGCGCGTCACACCGATCAGCGCGGTATTCCCGCCGACGAACTGCACCCACATGTGCTGCTTTGAAAAAAAGCGCTCCGTCATGACAGGCGGAAATAGTCGCGCGCGTTCAGGAAGCTGACGCGCCGCACAATGTCGCACAGGGTATCGACGTCGTTCGGGTACAGTCCCTGCTCCACGAAGTCGCCGAGCAGTCCGCAGAGGATACGGCGAAAATACTCGTGCCGCGGATAGGACAGGAATGAGCGCGAATCGGTCACCATGCCGACGAACGTGCCGAAGGCACCGAGGTTGGCCAGCGTGCGCATCTGCTCGCGCATGCCGTCGATGTGGTCGTTGAACCACCAGCCGGAGCCGAACTGGATTTTGCCCGCGGCTTCGTTCGTCTGGAAGTTGCCGAGCATCGAACCGATCACGTAGTTGTCGCGCGGATTGAGCGTGAAGAGCACCGTTTTGGGCAGTTTATCCTGCACGGCCATGCTGTCAAGAAAACGCGACAGGCGGCAGGCAATCTGCTCGTCGCCGATCGAGTCAAAGCCCGTGTCGGGGCCGATGGCGCGGAACATCTTGGTGTTGTTGTTGCGCATGGGACCGATGTGCACTTCCATGACCCAGCCGCGGTCATAATACTCGGCAGCGAAGAATTGCAGCAGCACCGTGCGGTAGGCGTCGGCCTCGTCCTGCGTGAGCGTCTCGCCTCGCTTGGCTTTTTGGAAAATCGCTTCGACTGTATCGTCATCCGCCGGGGTGAACGGCAAATAGGCGAACGCCTGGTCGCTCGCACGGCAGCCCATGCGGTCAAACAAATCCATGCGACCGTGCAGCGCGTCTTTGAGCGCGGTGAAACTGTCGATGACACATCCCGCAGCCGCTTCAAGCGTTTGCAGATAGGCCGGGAAGGCCGCGGCTTCCGCTGTGAGTGCCTTGTCGGGGCGGAACGCGGGCAGCACCTTGCAGGCAAAACCCGTTTCCTTTGCCAGCAGCGCGTGGTACTCCAGCGAGTCGGCGGGGTCGTCCGTCGTGCACACGCAGACCACGTTCGAGCGCTCGATCAGCGCACGGGGAGAAAAGTCCCCGGCGGCAATCGCCGCATTTGCCGCGTCCCAGACCGCTTCGGCCGTCTTTTCCGACAGCGGCGTGTCGATGCCGAAGTACCGCTGCAGCTCCAGATGCGACCAGTGGTACATGGGGTTGCCGATCAGATACGGCATCACGCGCGCGAAGGCGAAGAATTTTTCCTTGTCCGACGCGTCGCCCGTGATGAAACGCTCGGCAATGCCGAACGAACGCATGGCGCGCCATTTGTAGTGGTCGCCGTAGAGCCAGAGCTGCGTGATGTTCTGCGGCTGGCGGTTCTCATAGATTTCGCGCGGCGAGAGGTGGCAGTGCCAGTCGAAGATCGGCATGGCGTCTGCCGCCTCGAAGAGCGTCTTCGCCGTCCCGGTCGTCAGCAAAAAATCCTTGTCCATAAACGCTTTCATGGTTATTCCTCTTTTCTCCGTTGCCGGATAATTTCAGTTATGCCCTCGCGGAAGGACGTCTGCGGCACAAAGCCGGTGTCCGCCGTGAGGGACGAAATGTCTGCCTGTAAAAACCGCACTGCATCGTCCGGCAGTGCGCGCGCACCGAACTGCGGCATGGCCTCGCAGCCGGTCAGATCGCGGATGTCGAGCACGTACTCGCGCAGCGGCCGTCCTTCGCCGCTGCCGACGGGATAGACCGCGCCGTCGCGTCCGCGTTCGAGCATGGCGTACAGCGCGCGCGCCGTGTCGCGCACGTAAAGATAGTCCCAGATCTGGGTGCAGTCGGAAAGCGCCGGCGCTTCGCCGCGCAGCATCGCGTCCACGCAGGTGCTGACAAGCGTCTGCGGCCGGTCTGCCGCACCGTATACACTGAGAATGCGCGCGTGACAGTGGCGGATGCCCGCCTGCCGGCACGCAAGGCGGGAAAGACCGCCGGCGGCCAGTTTGGCCATGCCGTACGCCGTGCGCGGGAAGACCGGCGTATCGGGGCGAAGCGGTTCACTGCATAGGCCGTACTCAGCCTGTGAACCGGCAAATACAAACGCACGGCAGCCGAGCTGTTCGGCCAGACGCACGGCCTGTATCGTATAGTCAATATTTTGAACCTGTGCCCGGGCGTCGTCGCGCGCCGCGCCGTAGGTCGACTGCCAGCCGAGATGCGCGAAGCCGTCGCACGGCAGGTCGGACGCGAAACCGCCGAGCTGCGACAGATCGCACGGCATAACGTCGAGCAGCGGATGGCCGATCAGCAGACGGTGCACACTGCCCGGACGCACCAGCGCGAGCACAGCCGTGCCCTGCGAGAGCGCGTATTCCGTCAGCGCCGCGCCGATCATGCCCCCGGCGCCGGTGATACAAATACGTTTCATATCAGAATTTCTCCACGGGCGGGATATACAGGTTGCGGCGCACCTCGTCCTCGGGCAGAAACGGCGCTAAGTCCTCCAGCGGCGCCGAAACCATCGTGCCGTCCGGCAGACGTCTGGACGCGGCCTTCGGCTCAAAGTTCTGCGTGTGCGAAACGAACACCTCGCACACAAGATTGCCGTCCTGCGCGAGCACGGTGTCGAGCAGAGTCATATCCGCGTTGGTGCGGATGGCGAAATAGGGATAGCCGTAGACCGCGGCGAGCTTCTCCATCGAAGGAAATTCCAGATCGCCGTTGCTGTCCTCGCCGATGCCGACCAGCGGCTCGCCGAAGAAATTCTTCTGTGTCTGGCGGATGGAATGGTAGCCGCCGTTGTTGATGACAAACAGCTTAATCGGCAGACGGTTCGTCCGGATGGTCTGCAGCTCCTGCAGGTTCATCTGGATGCTGCCGTCGCCCGTGACGCAGACGATCTCCTGCCGGCCGGACGCAATGCACGCGCCGATTGCGGCGGGCAGATCATAGCCCATAGAGGCGATCGCCGAGTTGATGATAAACCGCTGGTCGTGGTGTATTTCATACGCGTGGCTGCCGACGACGCAGGCAGAGCCGTTGCCCACAACGGTGATCCTGCCCTGCGGCAGACGGCGGCTGAGTTCCTTGATAAAGCAGTAGACGTTGGCCTTCTCGCCGTCTTCATAATGCTTCGGCAGCACGACAGGGTAGTTCTGTTTCCACGCGGCGCACTGTGTCACCCAGCCGGCGCAGTCGGACAGCGCGGTCTGCGGCGCACGCGCGAGCAGTTTTTCAAAGAAGCGTCCGGCGTCGGCACGGATCGGCAGCTCGACGTGCAGCGTCGGCTTTTTGAGCTCCTCGCCGTCGATGTCGACCATGGTGACGAACGCGCCGCGCGCCCAGCTTTTGTAGTTGTAGCCGACCTGACGGATGCTCAGCCGGCTGCCGACCGAGAGTAGAAAGTCGCTGCTCTGCACGGCGAAGTTGCCCGCGCGGTCGCCCATGATGCCGGCGCGGCCGACGTAAAGGGGATGGTCGTCCTCGATGAGGTCGATGCTGTCCCAGCCGGTCACGACCGGAATGCCCAGCCGCTCCACGGCCTCGCGGAACAACCCGAACGCACCCGACAGGCGAATGCCGTTGCCGGCGTTGAGCACGGGACGTTTGGCCGTGCGCAGCTTTTCGAGCACGAGATCGATCGCCTCGTCCGTCGGGTCGTCATCGCGCGCGGGCGGATCGAAGCCCTCGAGCGCGTCCGTTTCGACAATCGCGCTCTGTACGTTCAGCGGGATGTCGAGCCAGCACGGGCCGGGACGGCCGGTCGTCGCCAGAACCAGCGCCTTTTCTAGGCAGTACCGGATGCGCAGCGGGTCTATGACCATTTCGCAGTATTTCGTCATGGACTGCGCGGCCTTGCAAATGTCGAACTCCTGGTCGCCCATGGCGCGGATGCCAAGGCCGCTCCAGCGCGCGGTCGTGTCATAGCGCACCTGACCGGACAGAATCAGCATCGGGATCGAGTCGAGATACCCGCCCACAACGCCGGTCATGGCGTTTGTGCCGCCGGGGCCGGTCGTGACGCACACGGCCGCAATACGGTTGTCGATGCGCGCATAACTCTCCGCCGCGATTGCACATGCCTGCTCGTGGTGATTGTAGGTGCAGTGCAAGCGCGGACAGTGACCGAGCGCGTTATTCAGATGCATCGCACCGCCGCCCACGACGGTGAACACATCCGTGATCCCGTGATCGGCCAGAAAGTTTGCGATATAATCTGCAACACGTTGTTTCATTTTTATGCTCCTGTCAGTTGGTTTGTTTTCTATTGGCTTTCCTCTACTCCTTCGGATTTCCGTTGTCGTCGAAATGCCGGCGCAGCGCGCGCTCGACGGGCCAAACAGACAGCAGCAGCACGACGATCTGCACGCCGGTCAAAACCTGAAGCAGCACCGCGTCACGATCCGGATCGCCCCGCTGCACAAGGATCGGAACGATGACGCTCGGCAGAAGCATCGCCGCGCCGCCGATCGTCCAGACCTTGCCGCACATGCGGTGCGCAAAGTCCCACGTCTGCTGGTTTTTCATCGACCGCCGCGTGCGGTAGCCGAGCAGATGATTGATGTCCTTGGGCGGACGGCGCAGCATCCACACGCCGCACAGCAGCATGGTCAGCGGCACCAGAGCGCAGCAGATGAGTGTGATGGAAAGCGTCACGTTTTCTCCTTTATAGACGGAAAGCTGCGGGCGAAAAAAATTCGCCCGCGGTTGTGCTGTATGTATTCGGTTTATTTGCGCACGGACGCGGTGACAGATGCGCCCGCGACCTCGAACGTCTTGGACAGGTCGGCCTCGAACGGCGCGTTGATGGCAAGCTCGGACGCGAGCAGCTCAGCGGCGATGTGCGCGCGTTTTTCGCCCAGCGCCTCCAGCAGGAACGGATCGTCGGTCTGTACGGCTGCGGTGATGCGCTGCTCGACCGAGTAACCGGCCTCCTTGCGCAGCAGCTGGCACTGGCGGATCACGTCGCGCACCGCGCCTTCCTTGCGCAGCGCATCGGTCAGCGTCACATCCAGCGCGATGTCCAGACCGTCCGCGCACTTGGCGCTGACAACGCCGGGTTTCGTTGCGGTGTGCTCGACGAACAGCGACGGCGCAAACGCGCCCTCAAAACCGGGCACGGTCACATCTTCGCCCGCTTTGAACGAAGCGACCATAGCGGCCATTTCCTCGGCGGACGCGCCCTCAAGCGCAGCCTTGAAGCGGTTGACGTCCTTCTTGAGCACGGCGCCCGCCGCCTTGAAGTTGACGCCGAGCGTACTCACCTCGAGCACGGAGAAATCGGTGATGTATTCGACGGCCTTGATATTCAGCTCGTCCAGAATGCTGCGCTCGAACGTGCGGATTGTCTGCGGCTCTTCGGTGCAGACAAACAGCTTCGCGAGCGGCTGGCGCACCTTGAGCTGCCGCTCGTTGCGCAGGCGCATGGCCGTGGCGATGATGTCGCGCACGGTGGCAACCTGCCCGGTCAGGCCATCGTCCTCGAACATGTCAAGCGGCTTCGGGAAGTCGGTCAGGTGTACGGAAACGGGCGCGGAGGGCTGTACTTTGCGCACGAGCTTCTGCCAGATGCCCTCGGTCATGAACGGGATGATCGGCGCCATGACCTGCACGCAGGCGCGCAGCGCGGTGAACAGCGTGTAGTACGCGATCATCTTGTCCTTTTCGTCCTCCGCTTTCCAGAAGCGGCGGCGGTTGGTGCGGATGTACCAGTTGGAGATGTCGTCCACGAAGCTCTCAAATTCCTTGATCAGCGTGTAGCTGCGGTACGCTTCGTACGACTCGGTCGCCTTGCGGATGAATGCGTCGGTGCGCAGCATCAGCCAGCGGTCGACCGGCGTGAACGCCGCCTTATCAGGCGTGTAGCCGTCGAAGCAGGGCTTGTCGATGGACGCATAGGTATCGAAGAAAGTGTAGATGTTGTAGAAGCCGAGCAGCTTGCGGCGCGCCTCGTCGCCGAGATTGTAGCCGAAGCGCACGTCGTTGGCCACCGGCGCGCCGGCGTACAGGTAGCGCACAGTGTCGGCGCCGATCTTTTCGGCAGCCTCGTCGAAGCGGATCATGAAGCCCGTCTTCGAGAAGCGGGAGCCGTCCTCGGCCACGACGGAATTGTAGGACAGCACGCGCTCATACGGCGCTCTGTCCTCGAGCACAACGCTCATGAACAGCATCGAGTAGAACCACAGACGCACCTGCTCGCGCATCTCGGTGACCCACTCGGCCGGGAAGTTCTTTTTCCATTCCTCTTTGTCGGTGAAGTAGCCGAACGTCGAATACGGCACAATGCCTGCGTCGAGCCAGACGTCGCCGGTCTCGGCAATGCGGCGCACGGCTTTGCCGCACTTGGGACAGACGATTTCCACGTCGTCGACCCACGGACGGTGCAGTTCGGGCAGCGCGTCGACCTTGGCGGGATCGACGGCCTTTTCACGAAGCTCGGCTTTCGAGCCGATCACGGTCACCTCGCCGCAGTCGCACACATAGAACGGCAGCGGCAGACCGTAGTAACGCTTGCGGGAAATGTTCCAGTCGCCCATGTTGTTCAGCCAGTCCACCATGCGCTTGCCGTTGGAATCCGGCTCCCAGCGCACGCTCTCCGCGGCGCGGATCAGGCGGGGCTTGAGCTCTTCGGTCGCGATGAACCAGGCGGGCACCAGGCGGAAAATGACCTCGTGCTTGCAGCGCCAGCACACGGGATAGCTGTGCTCGTGCGGTTCGACTTTATACAGCTTGTTTCTCTTTTCGAGTTCCTCAAACACCTCGGGCGCGATCTCGTGGCTGTCCTTGCCGCTCATGAAGCCGAAGCCGGGCAGGAAAATGCCGGAGTCGTCGACGGGCATGACCTGTGCCAGGCCCTCGCGCACGCCGAGCTGGAAGTCCTCCGCGCCGCAGCCGGGCGCGATGTGCACGACGCCCGTACCTTCCTCGGCGTCCACGTCCTCCCACGCCACAATGCGGTGGTCAATACCGGCCTGCGCGTCCAGTTCGGGGAAGCAGGTCTCAAAGTGCAGACCGACAAGCTCCTCGCCCTTGAACATGCGCAGCACTTCCTGCTTGTCGTCGCCGAGGTATTTGATGGCGTTCTTGGCGCAGATGAGCGTCGCCTCGTCGCTGGCGATCTTCACTTCCACGTAGTCGATTTCGGGGTTGACGGCCAGCGCGACGTTGGACGAGAGCGTCCAGGGCGTGGTCGTCCAGACAAGGATCTTTTTGCCCGTTTCGACGATCGGGAGCTTGAAGAAGACGGAGTTGTGCGTCATCAGCTTGTACGAGCCGGTCATTTCATGCTCGGACAGCGACGTGCCGCAGCGCGGGCACCACGGCATGGGCTTGTACTCCTTGCGCAGCCAGCCGTTTTCGTTGCACTTGCGCAGGAAATACCAGATGCCCTGAATATTCTGATCGGTGTGGGTAAAGTAGCTGTTGTCCCAGTCCATCCACTGGCCGAGCCGCTTGGACTGCTCGGTGATGATGCCGGAAAACTTCCTGACCCGCTCGACGCATTTCTTTGTGAACTTGTCCATGCCGTACTCTTCGATGTCGCGCTTGGTCTTGAAGCCCAGCTCCTTTTCGACCTCGACCTCGACCCACAGGCCCTGTGCGTCAAAGCCGTTCTGGTAGCGGCAGTCAAAGCCCTGCATGGCCTTGTAGCGGATGAAGATATCCTTCAGGCTGCGTCCCCACGCGTGGTGGATGCCCATGGGATTGTTGGCCGTGATGGGGCCGTCCAGAAAGCGGAAGCGCGTGTGTCCCGCATTCTTTTGACGCAGTTTGCCGAAGCAGTCGTTCTCGTCCCAGAAACGCAGAACGTCATGCTCGGTTTCGATAAAAACGTTTCTCTCCTGATCTGCCATATTGTAAAACCTCCGAAGTGTGGATTTGAAAGGCATAATAATACGCGTTCTTCACGTCTTTTGTGCAGGTGCTTTCCATACGCGGAATGCATACCGGAACGAGATGTTAGAAAGTAGATTGTAGATTGTAGAAAAGGACGGGCTGTGCCCGTACCCATTCTGATGAGGTGCGGGGCTTTGCCCCGCCCGCGTCTAACATCTAAAATCTAATATCTAATACTATCTTCTGTCAGTCTTCAAAAAGTGCGTGTATCCTGCTGCACAGGTTTGCGTAAAGAATCTGAATACCCATACTAAATTAGTATAGACATAATCCATTTTTTTGTCAAGAGGTTTTATGCGCACTGCCACGGCTCACGCATGAAAATTATTCGCAGCGAAAGAAAGGACGTCGGCGAGGAAATCGTGGTCATACTCACATTTTTGACGCTTGCGGGAAAGACCGTTGAATGAAAAAGTAAATGCAAATAAGACCATCAAAAAGAGAAAAAACAGTAGAAGAAGCGTATCAGATATGGTATACTGACCATGAAATCAGCTTCGGGAGCGAGTTTCGGGTATAGCAAACAGACGGGTCGTGAAATGTTTTTGCAAAAGAAAACGCGACCCGTTTTAGTGAACGATATGGAATATCGTTACTGTCTGCGTCGAAGAAATTTGCGAAAGGTTACTTGAATAGGTCTG
>JAFSYM010000096.1 GCA_017450005.1 Clostridia bacterium | reverse complement strand
TCCATGGCTCTCGTCTGTCTTCGACTTCGCTAAAATATTTTGCTATCATGTTTTTCACCTTTTTTATTTTATGATAGCAGATTATTCCTCGCCTGTAAAGCCCCCTGACTTTACATCGCTTTTTTCGTGCGTGAGCCGTGCGGAAATCCCAAGTTTTTCTTGACAATTTCAAATTGCTTTAGTATAATTGTCAGACAAGCTATGAATTTTGCCCGCATGCGGGCAGAAAGGAAGAATGCAATATGGCAAACGGAATGACACGTGAAGGATACCGTCTTCTGAAGGAGGAGCTGGATCGGCTCAGAACGGTCGGACGCGACGAGATCGCCGCCCGCATCAAGGAAGCGCGTTCCTTTGGTGATCTTTCGGAAAATGCAGAATACGACGAGGCAATGAATGCGCAGGCCCTGATGGAGGCGCGTATTGCCAAGCTCGAGGCGGAGCTCAAGGACGCGGTCGTGCTGGACGAGAGTGAAATCTCGACCGAGATCGTCAAGACCGGTCTTGTCGTGCGTCTGTACGACGTGGATATGGAGGAAGAGGTCGAGTACCGCATTCTCGGCAAATCCCAGTCCGATCCGGACAACGGCATTATCTCCGACCAGTCTCCTCTGGGAATTGCGCTTCTGGGCAAGACGCTGGGCGAGACTGTTTCCGTGGAAACGCCGAGCGGTGCCGTATTTGATTACAAGATTCTTTCGATTTCCAAGTAAGTACAGCAATCTGATATCGAGGTGAGCCAAAATGCAGCAGGAGAATACGCAGGCCGATTCCAAGGCCGTGCGCAACGAGCAGCGCGACGTCCGTTTGCAAAAGCTGGCGGAGATGCGCGCAGCGGGTCAGGATCCCTTTAAGATTACGCTGGCCGATCAGGCGCAGCACTGCGCCGAGATCACGGAGAACTTTGAAGCGTTCGAGAACAAGGATGTGTCCGTCTGCGGCCGCATGATGCAGAAACGCCGCAAGGGCAAGGTCAGCTTCATCGACATCCGCGACCGTTCCGGCCGGATTCAGGTCTATGTGCGCATCGACGAAGTGGGCGAGGAGGCGTACGAGTCCTTCAAAAAATGGGACATCGGCGACATCATCGAGGTCAAGGGCTTTGTGTTCAAGACGAACATGGGCGAGATCTCGATCCACGCGAACGCCATCCGTCTGCTGTCGAAATCTTTGCTGCCGCTGCCGGAGAAGTACCACGGTCTGCGCGACACCGACACGCGCTACCGCCGGCGTTACCTCGATCTGATTATGAACCCGGAGGTCAAGGACACGTTTATCAAGCGTTCCGCGATCATCCGCGAGATCCGCAACCATCTGGACGCGCAGGGCTTTATCGAGGTCGAGACGCCCATGCTTGTGCACAACGCGGGCGGCGCGGCTGCCCGTCCGTTCGTGACGCACCACAACGCGCTGGATGAGGATCTCCATCTGCGCATTTCTCTCGAATTGTATCTTAAGCGCCTGATCGTCGGCGGTCTGGAGCGCGTATACGAGATCGGTCGCGTGTTCCGCAACGAGGGCATCGACGTGCGCCACAATCCCGAATTTACGCTTCTGGAGTTATATCAGGCCTACACCGACTTCCACGGCATGATGGATCTGGTCGAGGATCTGTACCGCACCGTCGCGCAGAAAATCTGCGGCACACTGCATCTGGTGTACGACGGCAAGGAGATCAATCTGGAAAAACCGTTTGCGCGCATGACGATGACCGACGCGGTCAAGCAGTATGCGGGCGTTGATTTCGCCGCCATTTCGTTTGAGGAAGCGAAGGCGCTGGCCAAAGAGCGCGGCATCGAATTTGAAGCGCGGCACAAGAAGGGCGATCTGCTGAACCTGTTCTTTGAGGAATACGTCGAGGACAAGCTTGTGCAGCCGACCTTCATTACAGAGCACCCCGTGGACATTTCCCCGCTCGCCAAGAGAAAGCCCGACGATCCGGACTACACCGAGCGGTTTGAGCTGTATATGAACTGTGCCGAGATGGCGAACGCTTTCTCGGAGCTGAACGATCCGATTGACCAGCGCGGCCGTTTCGAGGCGCAGGAAGAGCTGATCAAAGCCGGCGACGACGAGGCGAACCACACGGACGAGGATTTCCTCATGGCACTCGAGTATGGCATGCCGCCGACGGGCGGTATCGGCATCGGCATCGACCGTATGGTCATGCTGCTGACCGACAGCTACTCGATCCGCGACGTGCTGTTGTTCCCGACGATGAAGTCGCTTGAACCGGCAAAGAAGAGCGAAAAGGCGAACGAAGCCGCCGCAGGCGTTCCCGCTATCGAGGGCCTGCCGCTGATCGCGGGCGAAAAGCCCGATTTCTCCGCGGTGCAGATCGAGCCGCTGTTTGCGGACGCGGTCGACTTCGACACGTTCTCGAAGTCCGACTTCCGCGCCGTCAAGGTGCTCGCGTGCGAGGCGGTGCCGAAGTCCAAGAAGCTGCTTCGCTTCACGCTCGACGACGGCACGGGTACCGATCGCACCATCCTCAGCGGCATCCACCCGTTCTACGAGCCGGAGAAGCTGGTCGGCAAGACGTGCGTGGCGATCGTCAACCTTCCGCCCCGCGCCATGATGGGCATCGAGTCCTGCGGCATGCTGCTGAGCGCCGTGCACGAAGAAAACGGCGAAGAAAAGCTGCATCTGCTCATGCTCGACCCGCACATCCCCGCCGGCGCAAAGCTGTATTAAGCATTGACTTTGTTGACAAAACACACCTTTTTGGGTATACTATGCCCGAAGAGGTGTGTTTTTTGAAACGTGTAATCAAGAAACTGTATCGCGCTTTTCTGCGGCTGTGGCAGGCGTTCTGCCGGCGGCTGCCGCTGCGGCGGCGCGTGCTGTTCTTTTCCATCCGTGCCGAGGGGCGTCTGCTGGAAAACGCGCAGTGCGTATGGGATGCGCTCGACGCGAAAAAGACGGTCTTTGCGCACAAACATCCGCTGCCGTCCAAATGGCGGCCGTACGCGTGGTTTCTGCTGCTGACGCATAAGGTGATCGTCACGGACGACTATCTGCCGTATCTGCGCGAGGTGCAGCTTCGTCCCGCGCAGCGCGTGTTCCAGATCTGGCATGCGGGCGGCGGATTCAAAAAGATGGGTTTCGACGTGTTCCCCGCGCCGGACACGATCCATGCGCAGTATGACGACGTGATCGTGACGGCGGAGGGCTGCCGCCAGTTTTTCGTGACGGCGTTCCGTCTGCCGATCGACAAGATTCACGCCTACGGGCTTCCGCGCACGGACAAGCTGCTGGACGCGCAGTATCTGCACAAAACGCGCGAGGCGTTCTTTGCGCGCCATCCGCAGCTTCGCGGCAAAACAATCTACCTGTACTGCCCGACGTTCCGCGAGCGCGACGGCAAGCGCGTGCGCTTTGATCCGCAGCTTGATTTTGACCGCATCGACCGGGAACTGACGGACGACGAGGCGCTGGTGCTGCACATGCATCCCGTGGCGGATTATTCGTTTGTCGAAAAACCGTATGCGCACATTTTCGACCTGACGGGCGGGGAGGACACGCTCACGCTGCAGATCGCGTCCGACCTGCTGGTGACCGACTACTCCTCCGTGATCGTCGAGGGGTCGGTGCTGGGAATGCCGATGCTGTTTTACTGCCCCGATTTCGAGACGTACGAGCGCGGATTCTATCTCGAATACCCGGACGATCTGCCGGGCGAAATGTTCACGGACGGCAGATGCTTTGTCGATGCGATGCGCAGAGCGCTGCGCGAGCGCAGCGTCGAGCGGGAGACGCGCTACAGACAGGCGCAGACCGCCGCCTGCGACGGGCACGCGACCGAACGGGTTGTGCGCGTGATCGAGGGCTGGCTGAAGGAATAAAATGAATAAAAAGGCACGCAGTTGTCGTCTTCGCGACGATCTCTGCGTGCCTGTTGTCTGTTGTAGGCTTTGGGGTTTTCCGGTCTGCGGGTGACGGGGCTGATGCCGCTCCATGTCCTGCGCCGTTTGCGGCTCACTTCCCGCTTTTCCTTCTTGGACAGCTTTTCATACGGGACGAATTTTTGCGCCATGTTCTGCGCCTCCTTATTGTGCAAGATCGGCGATCCGTTCGACAGATCTGCCGTCGGGCGTATCAAAGTTGTATGTAACAAAACGCTGCATGCGCTGCGCGTCGGCGTCAGCCGTGCGCACGGCGTCCGGCAGCGCGTCAAACGTTTCAACAACGGGACCGGGGACGTATGTGCGGTAGTCGTGATAAAAACTGCGCGATCCGGCGTAGGCCGCGAGATCGAACGCGAAAAAGACGCAGGGCTTGCCCAGCAGCGCGAAGTCGAGACAGATCGACGAGTAGTCCGTAATCAGCACATCGCACGCGGCAATCAGATCGCCCGCGTCGGGATAGTCCGTCATATTCAGCACGCCGTCCGGGACGGGTACGTCGTGAAACTGCGGATGCAGACGCAGCACAAGCTGAAACGAATCGCCCAGCTCGCGCTCGAAACGCGCGAAGTCAAACTGCCGCAGCAGCGCGCGGTTCTCGGCGGGATCGTCGCGGAACGTCGGCGCATACAGCACGACCTTTTTGTCCGTGCCGCCGAACCACTTTTCACGAAATGCCTGCACGTGCGCATCGCGGCTGCTTTGCATATAGCGGTCGGCACGGGGCGAGCCGAGGGGCAGCACCTTCTCCGGCGCGACGCCGAACGCCGACGCGTAGATCGGCGCAACGCCCTCCGACGAGCAGATCACATAGCGCAGTTTGGCGTTTCCGCGCAGCACACGCTGCCGCACGTCCTGCGGCAGGTCGGGAATATCCAGACCGAAACGCTTGAACGCGCCTTCCGCGTGCCAGAGCTGAATCCAGGATGCGCTCTGCCGCACACGCAGATCGGCCAGCGGCATGAAGTTGTCGTTGAGGAACACGGTCGACGCGGTGGCCAGATCGTACGCGCCCTTCGTAAAGAAGCGAAACATGCGAAACAGAGAAGCCGCGTTCAGTTTTTTTGGGCGGATGTCCGCGCCGCTGACGCGCACGGTCTCGATGCCGCGCCGATGCAGTTCCTGCTCGACCTCGCCCAGCGAATCCGTAAAGGACGCCATGTGGGGCGAGAGGAGCGCGGCGCGTTTTTTCTGCGGCAGCAGCGTGCAGACGTTGAAGCAGCACGCGAAGATTTTGTAAGCGATGTTTTTCATAATTTGTTGTTAGTTTTAGGTTGGTCGATTGCGGTCAGCGATTGTATTTGAGCACGGCTGACGTCAGCAGCGCGATTCCGGAAACCAATCCGGCTGTCATCGGAACAAAGACGAGCGCAGAGCGGACAAATGCTGTGCAGATTCCGCAGAGGAAAAACCCGACGCCCATCACAAGGACGCCGATTCCCGCGAGCGTACAGTAAGCCCGTTTGTTTTCTTCGCTGACCTTGTCGCAATGATAGCTGATGATCAGACTGATTTTCTGCTTTTTCCATATTTGAAGGCCGAGACAGATGAACAGAAAGCCCAGCAGCGCAAACAAAACGCCGATGCCGATGAACCAGACAGTGTCGCGCATATAGCTCTTACACCCCAATTCTTTTCAATGTCGACCCGCATTGTGCCGCGGCTCTCGGATGCGCGTTACGCGCCGTCGAAAGCGGAAATGCCGAGCTGCACACAGCGGAACAGTACGGAGAACAGATGCTTTTTAAGCGGTTCCGGCACAGGCAGACGCATCAGAAAGCGCAGTGTGCGCGGATCGGCTTTGCACGGACGGCGCAGCGTGAGCGTATATGCGCCCCGTTTTTGTGCGCGTGCCGTGCGCATAAAGCCCTCGCGCGGCAGGCAGTGCAGATTTTCACAGCTTTTCCAGCGCTGCGGCACGTCCGCGTCTGCGGGCACAAACACCTCAAACAGCGGCATGGACTGCATATACATGCGTTCGATTGTGTTCGCGTCCGGCTTCGGCAGCAGGACGGATACGCGCGCGTGTGCGGCCGCTTCGGAACGGTCAAAGTACAGCGCCGGCAGATCGGCATTCAGGCGTGTCACACGTCCCGCCGTTTCTTCAGTCATATCGCGCTCGAACGCAGCATGTCCCTGCCGGATCACACGCAGCATCGCGTCGTCCGTCTGCCACAGCAGGCGGTAGAACTGCGAGAGCAGCACGTAGTCTCCCTTGTACAGAATCTCCTGTATATACGCGTCTTTGCGCGGATCGCCGTCCAGCGCGCGCTCGGCGGCGGCGCGGATGCGGTCTATGGCGGTGAGAAAGTCCGAGATGAGCTTTTCACTCACCCGCTGCGAGACGGACGCCTCCTTTGCCGCGTCGTGGCGGCGGTAGCGCATGGTCGCGCCCATCGTGCCGGTGATGGTCTGCACCGCGTCCGAGAGCACGTATTCCATAAAGAACGCGCCTTCCTCGGAGTAGCCGATGTGCGGAAACGTCACACCGGAGCGCCGCAGTGTTTCGAGCCGGTAGCACTTGTTGCCGACCAGGAAATTCCACAGCAGGGTCTTGTTGTATTTGTCGATCACGCGGCATTTGGCCAGCGCGTCGGCATAGCCGTTGTATTTCTCGGCGACGGCGCCGAACGACTGCAGGCGGCCGATCGCAAGATCCGCGCCCGTTTCGTCGAGCGCGTCGGCGAATGCGCGCAGCGCGTCGTCGTTCAATACATCGTCGCTGTCGAGAAACAGCACATACTCGCCCGCAGCCTCGCGCAGACCGTGGTTGCGCGCAGCGGAAACGCCGGCGTTTTCCTGCCGCAGCAGCCGGAAACGCGCATCGGCGCCGCAGAAGGCCGTGACGATCTGCGCGGTCGAGTCGGTCGAACCGTCGTCCACGACCAGCACCTGCAGATCCCGCAGCGTCTGATCGCGCAGACAAACGAGCGTTTCCGTTATATACTTTTCGGCATTATAGGCCGGTACGATGACCGTGACACGCGGCATAGAAACCTCCGGAGCAATCAGTTGTCAGTGGGTTGGCGACCGTTACGGTTCGGACGTCTGCACACTTTGCGGCAGATCCGCTTTGCATTCCAGACAGTACAGATAGGGCACAAAGCCCTGCTTCGTCCAGAAGCTGCACGCGGCGGCGTTGAACGCCCAGACGTTCAGCTCCATCTTCGGAAAGCCGCGTGCAATCACTTCCCGCCGTGCGGCGTCCATCAGACGCGTGCCGTACCCCTGTCCGCGGCAGGATTTGTCCACGCAGACCTCTTCGATCTTGCAGTAGCTGCGGCTGTCCCAGCAGGGGGACGCCGCCTCCTGGACGAACGCGGCATAGAGAAAGCCGCAGACCGCGCCGTCGGCTTCCGCGACCAGCAGCAGGCCGTTTTTGTCGTACAGCATGCGGCGCGTCTGCGCGGCCAGCTCGTCGCCGAACGGCTTCTGAAACACGTCGGGACGTCCGGTCTGTCGCAGCTCGTGCAGCTGCCGGCGCAGGACGTTGATCTGATCGAGATCTTTCTTTTTTGCCGCGCGCACGCCGTCGCGGCTTCGTTTCCACAGCATAGTATTCCCTCACATCCGCCGGATTTGCAGATAGGCTGAGCGAACTCAGCCTATTTCTTGCTTTGATTGACTTTTTGCTCGTAGATGTCGCACACCTCGTCCGCCGTGCCGGAGGCGATCAGCCTGCCCTTTTCGAGCAGGATCGCTTTGGTGCAGAGCCTGCGGACCTGATCTGTGTTGTGCGAGACGAACATGACCGTCACGCCGCGGTCGAACATCGACTGAATCTTGGCCTCGCTTTTCTTTTTGAACTTGGCGTCGCCGACCGAGAGTACCTCGTCGAGGATCAGCACCTCGGGACACACGGCGGTGGCGATGGCGAAGCCCAGACGCGCGCGCATGCCGGAGGAGTAGTTCTTGACCGGCACGTCCATGAAGTCCTCCAGCTCGCTGAAGGCGACGATCTCGTCGTACTTTTCGGCGATGAATTTGCGCGAGTAGCCCATCGTCGCGCCGTAGAGATAGACGTTCTCCTTGCCGGAGTAGTTCATGTCGAAGCCCGCGCCCAGCTCGATCATCGGGGCGATCACGCCGTCCACTTCCACAGTGCCTTTCGTCGGCTTCAGAACGCCGGCGACGACTTTCAGCAGCGTGCTTTTTCCGGCGCCGTTGAAGCCCAGCACGCCCAGACGCTCGCCCTTTTCGATCTCGAACGACACGTCGGTCAGCGCCCAGAACTCCGTATAGTGGAGCTTGCGCGTGATGAGCTTGATGAAGTATTCTTTTAAGTTGTCGATCTTTTCCTTGTTGAGATTGAACAGCATGCTGACGTTCTCAACCTTGACCGCCACAGTACGTTCGTCCATAGTCTGTCCTCAAAGATGCAGAATGAATTTGTCCTGCTTTTTGTAGAATGCGAAACTGCCGATGAGGATCATCAGCACGGAAAAGCCCAGCGAGTACCAGAACCAGTGCCAGTTCCACATCGTGCCGAACAGCACGCAGCAGCGGAACATGGACACGATCGAGTACAGGGGATTGGCCATGAGCGCCATCTTGACGACAGGCGCGAGCTTGAGCTGATCGACGCTGTAGAAGATCGGCGTCAGATAAAACAGCAGCATGCAGAACACGTCGTAGAGATATTCGACGTCCTTGAAGAAGACCTCCAGCACCGACAGAATCAGCCCCACGCCCAGACACAGCAGGAACAGAATCAGAATCGGCACAATCGCGAGCGCGGCATAGCCGGTGATGTGCACGGGCTTGTCGGAGAAAAACTGGAAGTAGAGGATGAACACCACCAGCACCGTGAGCGAAATCAGGAAGGTGACGAAGTTGGAGATCACGTTGGAGATCGGGTAGATGTACTTCGGAATATAGACCTTTTTGATGACCGAAGCCGACAGCCGCACCGAGCGCATGGCGCGCTTGGTGGACTGGGAATAGAACTCATACAGCAGCCGCCCGCAAAGCAGGTAGACCGGATAGTTGAGCACGGCGGCGTTGTTGCGCCCGAAGATGTTGGAAAACACCAGTACGAGCACGAACGTCGTCATCAGCGGCTGTAGAAATGTCCAGAACACCCCCAGCACAGAGTTGCGGTATTGGAGCTTGATATTCTTTTTGACGATCTCGACGAGGAGATAGCGGTATTTGATCAGATTTTTAAACATCAGCGTCGCCACTTTCGGAAGTAGTACAGCATGGAGCGGATCTGGATACGGCGCAGCTTCCCATTCTTTTTGCTGTCCCGTCCCCAGACGTGATACACGCACGCATCGGGGTAGTAGACCGCACGGCTTGTCCGGCAGACAGTGCGCGTCAGATCGCTGTCCTCAAAGTACATGAAGTAATGCGGATCGAATCCGCCGAGCTGCCGGAACAGATCGGTGCGGATGAACATGAAGCACCCGGTCGCGTTCTCAATGTCCTGCGGGACGGAGAGATCGCAGTCGAGCATTGCGTACTCGCGCAGCAGCCGGCCCGGCGTGCCGCTGCCGCGCAGACGGCTGGCGACAAGGTAGCGCAGCTTCGGGTTGCGCTTGCCGAGAATCTGATCGCGTCCGTCCGGAAAGCGGATGCGCGGCGAGAGCAGACCGATGTCGTCGTGCCCGTACATATAGGCGGCGAGCTTGGCAATCACGTCCTCGCGCAGCTCCACGTCCGGATTGATGATCGCGTGAAAATCCGAATCGAGCAGCGGCAGCACGAGGTTGTGCCCCGCGCCGAATCCGTTGTTGGTGTGCGGCTCGAGAATCTCCACACGCGGATCCGCGCCGTACTTCTCGCGGATATATTCGATCGTCCCGTCGGTCGACAGGTTGTCCACAATATACAGCTTGAAATCAACGCCGCGCGTCTCCCGCAGCAGCGTTTGCAGCGTTTTTTTGATTGTGCGCATGTTATTGTGCGTCACGATGCAGCCGGATACTTTGCAGCCGGTCAAAGCGTTGTTGCCGGTCATGGATACACCCCTGAAGTTAGATGTTAGATTGCAGACGGTAGATAGTAGATAATGTGTAAATCTGCCGCATGTTGTCAGGAACGCAGCAGCGCCCGCAGCAGCGCAAGGCGCCACGCGAGTTTTTGCCGCAGCGTCGACGCATTGCCGGTCACGTTCTCTCCCGTGCGGCGGTACAGCAGCAGCGGCTGCGGCAGGAAGCAGACCTTGCCGCAGCGTTCGGCGGTCAGTCCGAGCCACTGGTCGTGCATCGGCAGTCCGTCGGGAAACGGCAGTGCCTTGTCGCGCACAGCGCGAGTGAACGCCATGCAGCAGCCCATATAGCTGTTGCGCACGAAGTTGCGCAAATAGCCGGGGCGGCTGCCGTGCAGGGCAAAGAACGACGGTGCAGTTACCTGCAGTGATTCATCCGTCACTCTCGCGTCGTGCAGCACCAGACAAGCGCCGCGTTCGATTTCGCGCAGTACCGCCTCCACTTTGCCTGGCAGCCACACGTCGTCCTGATCGCTCAGGAAGATGACGTCGCCCTGCGCTTCGGCCAGTACAGACGCAAAGTTGCGCACAACGCCCTGATGCGGCCCTTCAAGATACCGCACGCGCGCGTCTTCCGCCATGAGCGCCCGCACGATCCGCTGCGTCTCGCCGCCCGGCGCGTCATCGGACACGAGCAGCTCGTCGTCCGCATGAAGCTGCGGCAGGATGGAGCGGATCTGCGTCTCGATATACCGTTCTCCGCGGTAGGCCGCCATACAGACCGATACTTTCATTTTGCTTCTCCACAATTCAAAATGATCATACAGCATTTATTTTACCAGAATAATCTGCATATTACAAGCACTTTTTCCGAAAAAGCGGACATGTAACCGTTTTTTAACCATTACTCCAGCACAGACGCATCGACCCAGCCGGTCACGAACAGAGCCGCCGGACGGATACCGGCAAACCCGCGGCGGTTGGTGACGCGGATGCGTCCGGCTGCTGTCTGCGTGTCATACAGATAGTATGTGCCGCTGAGTCTGCCGGAAGGATAGGGCGTTTGCGGCGTCGCGTACAGCGGTGCGTCGGCCAGTTCCACCGGCATGCCGGGATAGATCTGCGTTTCGCGCGCGGCGGACGCGGAGAAACCGTTCAGACCGTTTCTCCGTATGATTGCCGGATAATCCTTGTACGCCGCATCCAGATCGACAGGCCCGCGGATGCCGTTCACGCGGCCGTTTGCGCTGTACTGCCACATGCCGAACGCGCCCGTATACGTCGGTTTCGACGCCCACTGTGCCAGCCATACGTCGTAGCGGCTTGTAACGTCGCTTGTCAGGGCGTTTTTCAAAAAGTCAAGATTTGCGTAAATGCTCACATAGTATCCGCGCTCCTCCATCGTCGAGCAGAAGCTGCGTACAACGGCGGAGAGCTTGTCGCGGCCGAGCTTTCGCTGCGCGGCCGTTTCCACGTCGTAGACAATCGGGTACGCAAAGCGCTTGCCGTGAATGAGATTCAGACAGTTTTCCGCTTCCTCGCGCGCCTGCTCCTGCGTCAGGGCGTAGCTGAACAGATAGGCGCCGACGTCGACGCCGGCTTTCGTCGCCCCTTCGCAGTTTTGCCGGAACCGGCGGTCAATCTGACTGCCGAACCGGCCGTATCCGCAGCGCAGGATCGCAAACGATTTGCCCGCGTCCCTGACCTGCTTCCAGTCGATCTGCGACTGATATTCCGAAACATCAATACCGTAATGCATTGCCATCGTTTTCCCTCCCGTATCAGTGTATGCAGTTTTCCGGTTTATCGTAATAGGTTTTTAAAAGATGCGCGATTTCGCGCAGATGCATGCGCTGCGTGTACAGATCGGCAAGGAACGTACGCAGCCGGTACTGGATCTCAGCGTCGCCGTCCGCACGCGCCCGGCGCAGTTTTTCGTTGCACGATGCGATCTGCTGCGAGAGCAGATCGGCCGAGTACAGGTATTCGTCAGCAAGCTCGCTCAATGTTTGCATGGCGCTTCTCCTTTCAGAATGGAATCTGCGCAGACGCCGTAAAACGCGCTCAGCCGCAGCAGCTCCTGTGCGTCCGGCGCGGCCTCCTGTTCGAGCGCGCGCAGACGAGCGGACTGAATGCCGCAGCCCTCTGCTGCGTCCTCCACAGTGAGATTCTCGCTCTTGCGCAGCGCGCGCAGACGTGCGCCGGAAGTGAATACCCGTGCGCGGCGCATGCCGGACACAACGAGCGCCTGCCGCACGGCAAGCGGCAGAAAGGGGACGTGCCGCAGATTGTACTGGTACCGCAGCACATACTTCAGGTACTGCCGGATGCGTTCCTCTCCGCGCTGCAGCGCACGGCTGACGCTCGCTTTGTTCAGGTGCAGCAGCGCGGCGATCTCCACGGGCAGCATCTGCTCGTCGTAGCGCAGACAGATCGTCTGCCGCTCGACCGGCGTCAATTCCTCGTCGATTACCTGCCGCACCAGCAGCGCCAGATCGACCGTGCGTCTGCGGCTGACGTACTGTGCCAGATTCTCCGCCTCGGCGCGTTCCCACCGGTTGTAGGCAAGCTGCGCCATCGCCGCTTCTTCCGGCATCGGCGCCATATCCCATGGCATCTCTTTGTGCATGTTATCCCTTCTTTCCAAGCAAATAGAACAAATGTTCTGTATATATCCAGAATACAGAACAAACGTTCGTTTGTCAAGACGAAAAAAGGAGGTGGGTAAAAATTAACCCGCCTTGAAAGAGAACACTGCCGCTTCATAGGAAAGGGCGGGGGATCACGCAGACAGGATGCCGGTTCCGTCCTTTGTGTCCTTTCAGTCTCGTGCCTTTGAAAAAATGGTTCGCTGCACGGATTGCTTCGCTGGCTCGCAATGACAGTGGGTTGTTTTTGTTCGTTCGTTTCAAGTTTTGTTTGCGGTGTTTTTCGTTTTTGCAGAGACTTCATCTCTGTCGGCCGCTCATAATGCAGATCGACAAGGATAGCACGCACTAAAATGCGTGCCGAAAAAGAAAAATAAAGCAGTGCCGTAAGGATAGAACGGAATTAAATGTTTTAGATATCCGTACGCACTAATGTGCGTATCGGTGTACGGTGTGTGAATTAACTATCGGGTGTACGGCAAAGCAGCCGTTCCGTACTTACGCAAAAATTTGTGTGCAGAAAAGAAATTATTTTTAGTGCGGCGAATATGGCACGCACTAAAATGCGTGCCGAACAAGAAAAACAAAGTAGTGCCGCAAGAATAGAACGAAATTAATTGTTTTAGATATTCCGCACGCACTAAAATGCGTATCAGCGGACAGCGCGGGAATCAGATAGGGGAGGTATGACAAGGCAGCCATTTCTTACGTACGCAAAAATTTGCGTGCCGGAAAAGAAAAATAATGCAGATCGGCGAGGATGGCACGCACTAAAATGCGCGGCAATTATTATGTACGCACTAAAGTGCGTATCGGCGGACTTAGATAGCGGAGGTACTGCAAAGCAGCCTTTCCGTACATACGCAAAAATTTGCGTGCAGGAAAGGAAATTATTTTAGTGCGGCGAATATGGCACGCACTAAAATGCGTGCCGGAAAAGAAAAAAGTCGTGCAGCAAGAATAGAACGCAATAAAATGTTTGGAGGTATTCCGTTCACGCTAAAGTGTGTATCGGCGTACGCTGCATGAACCAAATATCGTATGTACGACAAAGCATCCGTTCCGAACATACGCAAAAATTTGCGTGCCGGACAAGAAAAACAAAGTAGTGCCGCAAGGATAGAACGAAATTAAATGTTTTAGATATTCCGCACGCACTAAAATGCGTATCGGCGGACTTAGATAGCGGAGGTACTGCAAAGCAGCCTTTCCATACATACGCAAAAATTTGCATGCAGGAAAAGAATTATGCGGCGCTGTGAATATGGCACGCACTAAAATGCGTGCCGGAAAAGAAAAATATATAAATGCATAAATGCGGCAAGAATGCGGCAAGGACGACACGCACTAAAATGCGCGGCTGCGTTCTCGTCCTTTGTTATCGGTAATTCAAAAGTGGGGAGTATGATGCTGCAGCCGCGCAGGGGATAAACAGAAAATGCACAAGGTTGTGAAAGCTGTATCCCATGTCTTTTCCAAATTGTATACCGCTGCTGAAGATAGCAGATAGCACCTAATCAAAATGGGCATGGGCAAAGCCCGTCCTGTTCAGCAATCTATTATCTGCAATTTGTTGCACGGATGCGCGAAATAAAAAGACCCGGCAGCGCGAAACTGCCGGGTGAAATGCTTGCGGGGATGCGGTTACACGTTGAACCGGAACAGCACGACGTCGCCGTCGCGCATGACGTATTCCTTGCCTTCGCTGCGGACAAGGCCTTTTTCCTTGGCGGCGCTCATGGAGCCGCAGGCGACCAGATCGTCGAACGCGATCACCTCGGCGCGGATGAAGCCGCGTTCGAAGTCGGAGTGAATCTTGCCGGCGGCCTGAGGCGCTTTGGTGCCTTTCTTGATCGTCCAGGCGCGCACCTCGGGCTTTCCGGCGGTCAGGTACGAGATCAGTCCCAGCAGCGAGTAGCTGCGCTGGATCAGATTATCCAATCCGCCCTGTTCGACGCCCAGCTCCGAAAGGAACATTTCTTTATCTTCCGGATCGAGCGACGCAATTTGCGCTTCCAGTTCCGCGCAGATCGGCAGCACCTCGGAGCCTTCCGCGGCGGCGATTTCCTGCACGGCCTTGTAGCCGGGATTGGTGTCGATGCCGTTTGCGAAGTCGTCCTCGCTCATGTTGCACGCATAGATCACGGGTTTGGCCGTCAGCAGGCACAGCTCCGCAAGGGACGCTTTTTCGTCGTCGTCCATCTCCACATTGCGTGCCGGGACGCCGGATTCCAATTCCGCTTTGAGACGCCGCAGAAAGTCGATCTCGTGCGCCAGAGTTTTGTCGCCCTTCATGGCCTTGACGCCGCGGTCAATGCGCCGGTCGAGCACTTCGAGATCGGCAAAGATCAGCTCCAGATTGATCGTTTCGATGTCGCGCGCGGGGTTGATGCTGCCGTCGACGTGGATGATGTCGTCGTCCTCGAAGCAGCGCACGACGTGGATGATCGCATCCATTTCGCGGATGTGGGACAGGAACTTGTTGCCAAGACCTTCGCCTCGGGACGCTCCCTTGACGAGACCGGCGATGTCGACAAATTCGATCACGGCAGGCGTGATTTTGACGGGATCGTACATCTCGGCGAGCTTGTCGATGCGCGCATCCGGCACGCTCACGACGCCGACGTTCGGCTCGATGGTGCAGAAGGCGTAGTTTGCGGACTGTGCGCCCGCGTTGGTGATGGCGTTGAACAGGGTGCTTTTGCCGACGTTCGGCAGACCCACGATACCTAATTTCATGTTGATCCGACCTTTCCGATTGCTGCAAGCAGTATACCATATATTGTATATGTTTTGCAATCCCCATTTTCAATACTTGCATAAAATGTGCGGATGCGCTATACTATATCAAAATATAAAAGAACGAAACGGAGAAACAGTATGCAAAAATCAGCTCTGGTGCGTGCGCTCACGCGCGACGGCAGCGCTATGATCGTGGCGGCCGACACGTCGCAGATCGTGCAGACCGCGCATGAAATACACAATCTGTCCAAAACCATGACTGCCGCGCTCGGCCGTGCGCTGACGGCGGCGTCGATGATGGGCTCGCTTCTCAAGGAGGAGAAACAGTCGGTTACGCTGCGCTTTTGCGGCGACGGCCCGGCGGGTACGATCTGCTGTGTGAGCGACTGGCGCGGCAACGTGCGCGGCTATGCCGATCATCCCGAGGCGGAGCTGCCGCCCAATGCGAAGGGCAAGCTCGACGTCGGCGGCGCTGTGGGCAGGGGGCCGATGCATGTGCTGCGCGACCTGGGACAGGAGCTGCCGTATGTGGGCGTTGCGTCGATCGTCAGCGGCGAGATTGCTGAGGACGTGACGAACTATTTCGCTTCGAGCGAGCAGACGCCGACGGTCTGCGCGCTGGGCGTGCTGGTGTACCCCGATTTCAACTGCCGTGCGGCTGGCGGCTTTCTGGTGCAGCTTCTGCCTTTTGCAGACCCACAAGTGACCGAACAGATTGAAAAGAATATCGGCGCCATCGAGTCCGTTTCCCGCATGGTCGACAGCGGTATGCGGCCGGAGGATATTATCCGCACCGTGTTTGAGGGACTGGAGTACGACGTGCTCGACACGGCCGAGGTCGCGTACGTCTGCCCGTGCAGCCGCGAGCGTTATGCGCGCGCGCTGATCAGCCTCGGCAGGAAGGAGCTCTCGCGCCTGATCGACGAGGGCGAGCCGGTGGAGACCTGCTGCAGCTTCTGCGGCAAAAAGTACGTGTTCGGCCTGGATGAAGTGCGCGAGTTGGCGCAGAATTGTTAGCGGACATCGAACCCTTCAAATCGGAATTTGGCAATCTGATTGAAGTTGTTGGCGCGCTTCTTTTGGCTCCCCTGTGTAAGGGGAGCTGTCATGCGTCAGCATGACTGAGGGGTTGTCGCTATGGAAAAGATGACGTCTGATATGACAATCCCTCCGTCACGGCTT
>JAFSYM010000095.1 GCA_017450005.1 Clostridia bacterium | reverse complement strand
TTTTCAGATAGCGTCTGATGTGACAACCCCTCCGAGCGCCTTTCGGTGCCCACCGTCTCGCCTGCCGGCTCGGTCGGCGCTTCTGCCTTTGGCAGAGGTGTCCACCGGACACCCGCGGTCTCGCCTGTCGGCTCGGGCGGCGCTTCTGCCTTTGGCAGAGGTGTCCACTGGACACCCGCGGTCTCGCCTGCCGGCTCGGTCGGCGCTTCTGCCTTTGGCAGAGGTGTCCACCGGACACCCGCGGTCTCGCCTGCCGGCTCGGTCGGCGCTTCTGCCTTCGGCAGAGGTGTCCACCGGACACCCGCGCCCTTACACAGGGGAGGCTAAGATATGGCGCTTGTGCAAAGGATGAAATCCTATCCCACAAAATTCCGTGATGAACCTATCTTTTACACACAAATAGCCCGCCGGATCGTGTGATCCGACGGGCTTTGCGTGTATGTTTTGCAGTCGGCAAAGAATGCCGGCCGTATTGTTTATTCTGCTTTCTCGGCAAACAGACGGTCATATCTCTCCGCCCATTTAACGACTGCGGCGCGGTTGTATTCGTCCGGCATGCGCGAGAGCGTCAGGCGCAGTCGGCCGATGCGCACGGCCACAGCGCCGATGCGCCGGATCAGCGAGCGGTTTGCGCCGACCTTTTTCAGACGGTCGATGATGACCGACGGGCTGAAGTGCGCGAACATCGCCTTGGCGGACGTTTCGTTCGTGTTGAACGACAGATCCTCGGACGTGAGAATCTGGTTGCCGAAGAAGAACTCAAAGTCGGCCTTTTTCAGATTCAGGAAGAAGCCCTTTGCCATGTCGATTGTGGCCATGGAGCCGGCAATGTTGTCATAGAAGTCCTTCTGATACTTCCAAAGTGTGGCGGCGGTGTATTCTTCGTTGCGGTCGGCCAGAATCGCGTCGGCCAGCAGCTTGCCCGCGCGGATGCTGTTGGCGATGCCGGAGCCGGCAATCGGTACGGTCATGCATGCGCTGTCGCCGACAGCGGCGTAGCCGTCGGCCACGAGCACGGCCAGCGGACGGCGAAGCGGGATCTTGGTGACCTGGCCGCCGAGCACACGCGTCTCGCCCAGATGCGGGTTGTCCTCCTTGAAGATGGCGTACATCCGGTCGATCTCATCCTGACCGAACGGCTCAAAGCGGCCGATCAGCAGATCGACGGTCTCTTCGGTCGTGACCGCCCACGCAAGACCGGTCTTGCCGTCGTCGACAAAGTAAGTCTTGTATTCGTTCTTGACGTCTTCAAACCCTTCGAGACGGTTGAAGTACGCGCGGTATGCATAGATGTAGTCGTATTTGCTGAACGTTTTCTGAATGCCCAGATAGGCAGGGAGATTGGTGCGCAGGGGAGAGTCGACGCCGCATGCGTCGATCACGAGATCGGCGGTGAAGTTGCCCAGGGACGTTTCGACGCCGACGATACGGCTGCCGATAAACAGCGGCGCATGGATGGTGCAGCCGTAGACAATTTTCACGCCCGCTTCCTCCACGAGCTTGAGCAGATGTGCATACAGATCCTTGCGGAACATATGCATTTCGACCTCGCCGTTTGTAAAGCTCTGGCTGATCGGATGATCCGCCGGATTCGGACCGTAGAAAGAGATCGGTACCTTCGGAATCTTGCCCTTTTCCGGCTCGGGCAGACCGGCCTCCTCAAAGGTACGCGCGTCGAAGAAATCCTCCCACTCGTACCCGAGATCGCCTGCCTGTGCCGCGCGTTCGTATACGGTCACATTGTAGCCGCTCCTGGCCAGATGGTACGCAGCGGTCAGTCCGCCGTGACCCGCACCTGCGATGATGATGTTCTTTCCCATATCATTCAGCCCTTTCGCTAAAAAGTATCAACTAATTATACTACGATTTAGTCAAGTTATATTTCTGTATCAGAAAAAAAGGCTGTTTTTTTGCGGGATTGTCATACGCCCGTTCTTCTTATTTGCGCGATCCTCCGTCGTTCCGCGATGAACCCATAAAAAGGTTCATCATGGAATTTTGCGGGATGGTCAGAAGCAAGTAAATGTGGTGTCATCACGAGGGAGGCAAACGCCGACCGCGGCGATCCGTTCCCCCGTAGAGCGTAAAAACAAAAGCGAGGAGTACGGATTGCCGCGCGCCATAAAGGCGCTCGCAATGACAATCAGGGAAAGCTTCATCTTATCCCACAAAAATCCGTGAACAGCGATAAAAAAACCCCCGCACCCGTAAGGTACAGGGGTAAAGAAGCGATGTGACAATCAGCGCTTGCTGAACTGGGGAGCGCGACGGGCGCCCTTGAGACCGTACTTCTTTCTTTCCTTCATTCTGGGGTCTCTGGTCAGGAAGCCTGCCTTCTTGAGCGCGGGGCGCAGCTCTTCGTTGAACTGCAGCAGAGCGCGGGACAGACCGTGACGGATCGCGCCGGCCTGACCGGTCACGCCGCCGCCGGAGACGGTGCAGACGATGTCGAACTGACCCTCTGTCTCGGTGAGAACGAGCGGCTGACGCACGATCAGCTTGAGCGTTTCAAGACCGAAATAATCGTCGATATCTCTGTCGTTGATGGTGATCTTGCCGGTACCCGCATAGACGCGGACTCTGGCGACGGAGCTCTTTCTGCGGCCGGTGCCGTAGAAGTAAGGATTAGAATCGTACATTTAAGTTGCCTCCCTTTCTCTTAAAATTCTCTCGCTTCGGGCTTCTGCGACGCCTGCTTGTGCTCGGCGCCCTTGTACACGCGAAGACGGGTGAGTGCCTTGCGGCCGATGGTGTTGTCGGGAAGCATGCCTTTGACAGCCTTGGTGATGATGAACTCCGGACGGGTCTTCATGAGTGTGCCGTACTTGACTTCCTTCAGGTGGCCGATGTAGCCGGTGTGATGATAGTACTTCTTCTGCTCGAGCTTCTTGCCGGTCAGGACGACCTTCTCGGCGTTGATGATGATCACGCTGTCGCCGCAGTCGGCGTGGGGCGCGAACGTGGGCTTATGCTTGCCGCGCAGGAGCGTTGCCGCTTCTGCCGCAACCTTGCCGAGCGGCTTGCCTGCCGCATCGAGCACATACCACTTGCGGGTGATTTCTTCCGCCTTGGGCATATAAGTGGACATAGATCTTTCCTCCGTTCTTTTTTCGTGCCCTGTAACTATACCACATGTGCAGCACGTTGTCAACAATGATTTTAAATTTTAAATACAATGCTCTGAAATACTCTTTTTTTCTGTTATAATCTCGATTATTCGCTGATTTGATTTTTTGCCTTTGCTTTTCTTGACGCTGCGCCCTGCACTGTGCTATACTGAACTAACAATCATTATGGTGTACGGAAAGGGTGCTCGTATGAAAAAGATTGTGACCTTCTTTATGACGGCGGTTATGTTCCTGTTTCCGTCGCTGAACGTATCTCGCATCAAGCCGGAGCCGGACAAGTGGAAAACGAACTATACCTATATTTTTGTCCACGGTCTGTCGGGCTGGGGCAGCTACGATGTGCTCAATCATGTGCTGCCGTATTGGGGGATGCTGGGCGGCGATCTGATGAAAAATCTCAACAAACGCGGTTTTTTGTGCCGCAGCGCATCGGTCGATCCGAACGGCAGCGCATGGGACAGAGCGTGTGAGTTGTACGCGCAGCTTACCGGTACACGCGTGGACTACGGCAAGGCGCACTCGGAAAACAACGGTCATGCGCGTTTCGGCAGGGATTACAGCCGCAAACCGCTGGTTGACGCATGGAGCGCCAAGGATAAACTGAACCTGCTCGGACACTCCTTCGGCGGTGTGACGGTGCGTCTGCTTGCCCAGCTCATGGCCGATGGCAGCGCCGAAGAACGCGCCGCAACGCCGCAGTCCGAACTCTCGCCTCTGTTTGCGGGAGGCAAGGCGGACTGGATCTACAGCATTACGACGCTGGCTGCTCCGACCAACGGTACGACGGCGTACGGCTTCGGCGACCCGGAGAAGCTGCCGGATCACGACTGCGCCGCTTATGATATGTATATTGACAATGCGTTGGCGATCAACAAGACGCTGCATGAGCGCAAGTGCACATACTATTTTGCCATTCCCTGTTCCACCACAGTGCGCGCCGAAGACGGGACTTATGTGCCGGATAAAGAGATCACCGAGCGGCGGATGCTGGAGACGGCTGCATGGATGGGCAAAACAACCGGTGTGACGCCGGGCGGCTTTGTCGTGGACGAAAAGTGGCTCGACAACGACGGGTCGGTCAACACGATCTCGGCGGGCGCGCCGTTCGGATCGCCCAGTGTGCCGCTCAACCGCGATGCGATCCGTCCCGGTGTCTGGAACGTTGCGCCGACCGTGCGCGGCGACCACATGGCGCTGATCGGCGACCTGTTCAAGTCGCGCGACGTGCGGCCGATGTACGCCGATTGGATGGAAATGATCAACTGTCTGTAATCATTTGCCGGTTCTTCCGGATGAAAAGGAGATACAACCATGTTCAAAAAAATGCTCAGTCTGCTGCTTTGCGCTCTGCTGCTGACGTCGACAATCATTGTTGCGCATGCAGAGGATTCGCGCACCGGAACGCTGCGTGTGCTTGCTTTTAACGTGTCCGGCATCCCGGTGATCGGCGATTTTCAGGGTTCGGTGTTCACCACGACCAACGACCGCGCACGGCGCATCGGCCGTCTGCTCAACGATACCGGCGCCGATTTCATCGGCACAGAGGAGGACTTCAACGCCAATAAGCACCTGGCCGCGCAGATGACGAATTATCCGTATCATTCCTATTCCAGCGGCGGTCTGGCGCAGGGACAGGGACTCAACGTGTTTTCGCTGCATCCGCTGTACAATATCCGGCGTGTGACGTGGGACAGGGAATTCGGCTTTGTCGCCGGCTCGAACGACGCGCTGTCCAACAAGGGCTTTGTATACGCGCTGATGGAGCTCGAACCCGGCCTGTACGTGCACATGATCAACGTGCATATGGATGCGGGCTACGATCCGCTGTCTGTCCGCGCGCGTGTGAGCAATTTCCGCCAGCTTGCGGCGTTTATCCACGAAGAGCTAAACGACGGACGCGCACTGATTGTGCAGGGCGACTTCAACTACAAATTCAAGCGTCTGGTCAAGGACGACCTTTACGGCAATCTGCTCCAGCCGACGGGACTGCGCGACGTGTGGGCGGAGGTCTGCAACGGCGGACTGTATGATACGAGCGATCCGGCGTTCGACCTCGATAGTCCGGGCGACGATCTCGACCGCATTGTGTTCCGCAGCGGCGACGATCTGACACTCACGCCCGTGTCCAAGACGGTGCCCTCAATCACGGGCGAGAACGGCGAGACGTACTCCGACCACGACCCGATGCTGACCGAGTTTACCTATACGCCGACCGGCAAAACGCTGCCGGCGCCGCAGACGCTCGAGCTGCCGCAGCCGGTGGATGAAAAGATGCTCGCGCTGCGCGAGATCGGCTGGATGTTCCTGCGCGTTTTCCAGGCGGTGATCGGTCTTGTGGAGCTGCCGTATCTGATCGGGCAGGCCATCGAACTGCTGATCAACGGCAAGAAACCGTAAAAAAATAAATCTCTATTATTCTGTTTTGCACTTGACTTTTGCCCTTTGATGTGCTAAAGTGTTTAAAAATGAGGAAAGGACATGGGTTCGTGATGCGTAATCTGGGCATTTATGATAGCTTTACGTTCGTTCGCTTTTGGGCGGGCTATTATTGCAATACCCAGAGCAGAGCTGCACGGACTTGAGGCACATCCTATCCGGCCTTTTTGCGGTTCTGTTTTCGGACGGAACCGCTTTTTTATTGGTTCATCACGGAATTTTGTGGGATAGGATTGCATCCTTTGCACAAGCGCCATATCTTAGCCTCCCCTGTGTAAGGGGAGGTGGGCGCCGAAAGGCGCTCGGAGGGGTTGTCACATCAGACGCTATCTGAAAAGCAAAAACAATCCC
>JAFSYM010000094.1 GCA_017450005.1 Clostridia bacterium | reverse complement strand
TCCATGGCTCTCGTCTGTCTTCGACTTCGCTAAAATATTTTGCTATCATGTTTTTCACCTTTTTTATTTTATGATAGCAGATTATTCCTCGCCTGTAAAGCCCCCTGACTTTACATCGCTTTTTTCGTGCGTGAGCCGTGCTTTCTGTATGCGCGCATCTTGACAATCATCGGTTTTTCTGGTAAGATACAAGGTAGTCTTGTTGTAAAACAAATTCCTTTACGGAGGGTCAGTCGAATGAATACGGACAATTTATGCATGGGCTGTATGCGCGAAATCGGCCGGGAAAAGCAGTGTCCCCACTGCGGCTTTCAGGCAGATTCTGTGCAGGTCTCTCCGTATCTGCCGATCCGCACAGTCGTCGGCGGACGCTACATCATCGGCAAACTGCTCGAATACAACGGCGAGGGCGCAACGTACATCGCCTTCGACACAACCACCGCGCGCACGGTCTGTGTGCGTGAGTTCTTCCCGCTCGATCTTGCCAAACGCATGATCGACGGCGTGGCGGTCGTACCGCTGACCGAGACAATTGACCTTTACGAAGACTGCTACCGCAGCTTCCGCGAGCTTTGGGTCAAGCTCGCGCGTCTGCACGAGCAGCCCGGTCTTGTGCGCGTCTCGCACGTGCTTGAAGATTACAACACAATCTATGCCGTGCACGAGTATCTCGACGGCATCACACTGCGTGAATTCCTGCTCGGCAGCCGGACCGGATACATCTCCTGGGACAAGGCGCGGCAGCTTCTCATGCCTGTGCTCGACACGCTCGGTGCGCTGCACGCGGGCGGCATTATCCACCGCGGACTCTCGCCGCACACGCTTGTGATTTGCCGCGACGGACGCATCCGCATTTCCGGCTTCTGTATCCCGCAGGTGCGCACGGCGCGCAGCGGCATCAAGGAGCAGCTTTTCCCCGGCTATGCCGCGATAGAGCAGTACGGCTACAAGGGGCAGCAGGGCACCTGGACGGACATTTACGCTTTCGGCGCCGTGCTGTACCGCGCCCTGATCGGGACCGATCCGATCGAGGCGACGACCCGCGTGACCAACGACCGGCTGATGGTGCCCGGCAAGTTTGCCGAGCAGCTTCCGGCATACGTGATCAACGGGCTGGTCAACTCTTTGCAGATCATGCCGGAGGACCGCACGCCCACCGTCCGGCAGCTGCACGCGGAGATCACCGCGTCCCCGTCTGCCGTCGCTGCGGAGGAGAATTACGTCGAGTCCCGCCGTACCGCCAGAGCGCCTGAACCGCAGCCGAGCGCCCCGCGCAAGAAAAAAAGGAAACGCTCCAACGGCCTGCTGACCGCACTGCTGACAGCGCTGATTTTCGTCGTCGTCGGCATGGTAGCGTTCGTGCTCGTCAGCGAGTTCGTACTGCCCGAAAAATACAACGTCTTCCATGATCTGTTCCCGAAAGAGGAGGTCACCGAAGCCGTAACCGAGCTGAGCGGTCAATTCACCGTGCCGGACTTCCGCACCAAGAGCTATACCGAGGTCATCGTCAGCGACTACAATAAATCCCGTTTCCGCTTCTCCAAGGTCGACGTCTACAGCGACGACGTGGAGATGGGCTACATCATCGAGCAGAGCGTGGCGCCCGGCGAGAATGTGCCGGCCGGCACAGAGATCCGCCTGACTGTCAGCCGTGGCGTGGAAAAAGTCGCGCTGCCCAACGTGCTGGGCATGAACTATACCGACGCCTATGAAAAGCTGACCGCGCTGGGCTTCTCGGTCTCGAAGACAGAGCGTGCCAACGACGGTTCTCATCCCGGCGGCACCATAATCCAGATGAGTCAGGAACCGGAACGCCAGTATGAAAAAGGCACGCATGTTACGCTGCAGGTCTATGCCGAACCGCTGACCGAACCGCCGACAACTACAACCACGACAACCCCGACCACCACGACGACCGAGCCGCCGCAGACCGAACCTGCGAGCGAACAGCCCGTTGAAGAAGAACCGGCAACGGTCGAATAAGCAAACCCTCTCAAAAAGCTATTCTTTGCCTCCGGCAGCACAGTGCTGTCGGAGGTTTTCTTTTTGTAACAACTTCATTCCAAATTGTAACAGCTATGATATTGCTTTGATAGACTTTTTGACGATATACTGTAGCCACCGGAGAGGGAACACCTTCCGGGTATGAAACCGGAGAAAAAAACAGTGTTAACCATCTCTTAATCATTTTCGACCTTGTTTCTTAATCGGAACTTGCGATATAGTATTGCCGTTGTACGAAGGGAGGATTTGGCCGATGATTTGATTTCCGGATTGAAATCGGGAACACGGCAGAACGAAAGACGATATTGAGGAGGATGAAAATGAACACAAAACACATTTGCAAGAGGAGCCTGGCTCTTCTTTTGTCGGTGATGATCGCATTCGGCGCGATCGCGGGCGCGGGATGGAGTTTCAGCGTTTTCGCGTTGGAATCAACCGGTGTGTCGGTGATTGATAGTTTTATCAACGATAGTCGTTTTACAAACGGTGTATATTGGGGTTGGGATTCCGGACCGAAGCTCTCTCCATATAGTTGTGCGCAATGCTGCGCATATTGTGCCGATTATGTAAAGTATTGTTTTGGTTATAATACGCCGAAAGCCGGCACATATTTCACCGGTGCCACAAACATCCGCGCCGGCGATGTAATTGTTGTCGGCGGCGAAAACGGCGGCGGGCACTGGTTTGTCTGTCTGAAAAGAAGCGGGAACAGTCTGTACGTTGCAGAGGGTAACTACGCGCAAAAAGTCCGTATCGGCTGGAATTATTCGATCGTCAACGATTCCACGATTTCCGGCATATCGTATTCTTTCAGCCATGGATGGCATTATTTGGCAGATCACACCTGTGATTTCAAGGCCTCCGCAACAATCACAAAAGCGCCGACAAGAACCGCTGCGGGTACGCGCGTGCGAACCTGCTCGTGCGGCAAGACGCTGACGGAATCCATCCCCGCCATCCCCTACACGACGGATCTGGCCGAGGGCGTCTACACCGTTACGACGAAATGCAAGTCCGGTCTGCAGATGGCAACCAATTCCGGCAGCAGCTATAACGTGTTCATCGCCGACAACAACTATGCAGACCAGTACTGGCTCTTCCGCAAAAACAGCGACGGCACCTACACGATTGAGAACGCTTACTACGACGGAAAGGTTCTGGACGTCGAGGGCAAAAGCATGGTCAACGACGGCAACCTGTTTGCCTATAACGAACACGGCGGCGACAACCAGCGTTTTTATGTGATCAGCACAGGCGGCGGCTACTACAAGCTGGTGGCGAAGAGCTCCTATCTGAACGTCGATAATTACTGCGCCAGAGTCAATTCCGGCAACAACATCATACAGTACGAAGACAACGGTTCCGACGCCCAGCGCTGGGCGCTCAAGCTGAGCAACCCGTCGCTGAACCTGTCCGCCACGTCCGTCACGCTTGCCGCAGGCAGCTCCAAGACGATCACGCGCACGATCGGCAGAGAGATGTACGGCGCATCCTTTACATACACCAACAGCAACCCCGGCGTCTGTTCCGTGGATACTTCCGGCAGTTGGAACGGGATGTCGAAGCCGATGGTGATCACCGGAAAGTCCGGCGGCACATCGACAATCACAGTCACGATCATCGACTACGATACCGGCATCGAGCTGACTTCCAGGAGCATCACCGTCACGGTACCAGACACGACCAAGCCTTCGGTGTCGCTTTCGTCCACGAACAACGCCGCATCCAGCCAGGCAGTCACGCTGTCCCTGAGCGACAATGCAGGACTGGCGGGGTACTACTGGGGCACGTCGTCCAACTACAGCAGCAACACGTACACATCGGTCAGCGGTACGGGCAAGAGCGTGACAAAGACGGTCTCCTCTGCCGGAACGTATTATCTGACTGCAAAAGACACGTCGGGCAATGTGTCCTCAACCGTATCCAAAACCTTCTATAAGACCACGCTGAACGCAAACGGCGGCTCCGTCTCGCCGACAAGCGTCATCACCATGAGCGGCAACAGCTTCACCCTGCCCACGCCGACACGCTCCGGCTACACGTTCAAAAGCTGGAACACCAATTCCGGCGGCACCGGCACGGCGTACACCGGCTCGTTCAAGCCGTCCGGCAGCGTCACGCTTTATGCACAGTGGAAAGCGAACAGCTTCACCGTGACCTTTGACGCCAACGGCGGCACCTGCAGCACCGGGAGCAAATCCGTGACCTGCAACTCCGCCTACGGCATACTGCCGACTGCGTCCCGCACGGGCTATGCGTTCGACGGCTGGTACACGTCCGCTTCCGGCGGCACGAAGATCACGGAGGAAACGACGGTCAGTGCGACATCGGGTCACACGCTCTATGCGCACTGGATTATGAAACCGACCGCCGTGATCACCTCCACCAACAACGTCGCCGCCGCGCAGACGGTTACGCTGTCCATGCACGACGACAAAGGGCTTGCCGGATACTACTGGGGCACGTCATCCACTTCCTACAACAACCCCTATGTGCAGATCTTCGGTAAAGACAAAACCGTGACTGTGACCGTCTCGGCGGAAAGCACATATTATCTGACGGTCGTGAACACCTCCGGCGTCAGCAGCAGAGTGTTGCTGGCATTCTACAGAACAACGCTGGACGCGAACGGAGGCAGTGTCTCGCCGCAAAGTGTTCTGAGTCCGAATGCGCTCAGTGCATCCGATTCTTCTCCCGGGTCACTCAGTCTGGAGCTTCTGAATCAGAACAGATACGGTCTCGCATTCACGCTGCCTGCCGCATCCCGCAGCGGATACACCTTCAAAGGCTGGAATACCAGGCAGGACGGTTCCGGCAAAGCATACGCAGCAGGTGATTCTTTCCGTTACTATATCATCTACGGCCTAGTCTCAAGCGGCGGTCTTGTGATGACGGGCACAACAGAAAGTGAAACCGCACTCTATGCGCAGTGGGAAAAGAAAGCCGCGGCGCAGTACACGCTGACCTACAGCGCCAACGGCGGCAGCGGCACATTCGCCCCGCAGACCGGCAGCGGTACAATCATCCTGACGGATGCAGAACCGACATGCGACGGCTATACCTTTCTCGGCTGGGCAAAGAGCAGTACGGCTGCCGCGGCACAGTACGCGCCCGGCGCTTCCTTCAGCCTGAGTGCAAACACAACGCTCTATGCCGTCTGGCAGAAGAAAGCCGCGACGCAGTACTCGCTGATCTACAATACCAACAGCGGGCGCGGTGTTTTCGCCCCGCAGACCGGCAGCGGTACAATCATCCTGACGGATGCAGAACCGACACGCGACGGCTATACCTTCCTCGGCTGGGCAAAGAGCAGTACGGCAGCCGCGGCACAATACGCGCCCGGCGCATCCTTCAGCCTGAGCGCCGACACCACGCTCTATGCGGTATGGAAAAAGACGACAGCAGCGGACCCGACAGACGATACGGCCGCAGCGCCGACCGTATCGATCCGCAACTTTGTCCCGAACCGTACCGAAAGCTACTTCACGACCGTAAAGTTCTATGCCTTTACAGAGAATAAGCCGGATAACACCGTCACGCAGTGGTATGTCAACGGCAGAAAAGCAGCCGAATCGGACAGCTATTCGGTGTACGGCGCGAAATCGGACTATACCGTGCAGGTCAGGCTCATCGACAGCAGCGGCGAAGTCCTGTCGGAATCCGAAACGGAAACCGTACACATTTTCTTCAGCTTCATCGAGATCCTGTTCAGTCTGTGGCGCGTTCTCTTCGGCATTCCCCATTACGTCGAGCAGTAACACATTCTGGCCGGATTCGCTTGCCGCATGTACGTTTTCTTTGCATGACAGGTACACATAAAACCGCTGCGTGCGAAGATAACGGCGGATCATCAGCCGATACTTCACACCTGTAACCGTAGAAGGGACGATTTCTCCGAATCAATCCGAAAAAAATCGTTCCTTCTCTTTTTCGCATTTCACGTTTTTTTACGGGTCGCATCCATTGCGCAGCCGGCACTTGCACATTTCCGGCTTTCGGTGTATAATACTATTCAGGAGTGTGATGCTATGCTGCCTTTTGAACTGGAACACAATGCCGTGCACGGTCTGCCGGTCGGCATGGCGTACGACGGCACAAAGCCGTTTTTTGACTGGCAAAACGAAGCGCGAGAAAAGCTGTCCGCCCTGCTGGGGATGGATCGCTTTGTCCGCTGCGCGGATGAGATGCGGATCGAGCGCGAATCCCGCACAGATACGTTCACCGAAATTCGTTTCACTTTTCAAAGCGAACCGGGCTACCGTGTCCCCTGCCACCTGCTCGTGCCGCATGAAATACGCCGGCGCGGCGTGATGATCTGTTTGCAGGGGCACTCCAGAGGAATGCATCTTTCGCTCGGACGTGCCGTTTATGACGGCGATGCGCCGAAGATTGACGACGGCGACCGCGACTTCGCGGTGCAGTGCGTACAGCGCGGACTTTGCGCCGTGACACTGGAGCAGCGCTGCTTCGGCGAAAACGGTGGCGCGCCCGAACCGCGCTGTTATGAAACTGCCATGACCGCGCTGCTGGGCGGGCGCACACTGCTGGGCGGGCGCGTATGGGACATCAGCCGTTTGATCGACGTATTGCGTGCGCATTTCGCCGCGCGGTGCGACCCGTCTCGCATCTGGTGTATGGGCAATTCCGGCGGCGGAACGGCGACCTTCTATGCCGCCGCACTCGATGTGCGCATTGATGCGGCCATGCCCTCGTGCGCGTTCTGCACGTTTGCCGATTCGATCGGCGCACTGCACCACTGCGCGTGCAACTATGTACCGCATATCCGGGAATACTTCGATATGGCGGAACTGGCCGCCATGACCGCACCGCGTCCGATGGTGATCGTTTCGGGGCGGACCGACGGTATCTTCCCGCTCGGCGGGGCGCAATCCGAGTTTGCCCGCCTGCAGGCCTGTTACGCCGCAGCCGATGCTGCGGACAGATGCGTGCATGTGATCGGCAGCGCAGGCCACCGGTTCTATGCCGATGACGCATGGCCTGTGTTTTTCAAAATGATCGGAGATGAATCGTTATGATTTTGCAAACGCTGACAGCGTTTTCCAACCGTTTCGGCAGTGATCCGGAGTTGGTACTCGCGGGTGGCGGCAACACCTCTGCCAAGGATGGCAATACGATGTACATCAAAGCATCCGGCACGTCGCTGGCGACCATTACGCCGGACGGCTTCGTTGCAATGGATCGGCAGAAGCTCGACGCCATGCTGCACAAACGATACCCGTCGGAGGATGCGGCACGCGAAGCGGCTGCACTGGCTGACCTGATGGACGCGCGACTGCCCGGGCAGAACGCCAAACGGCCGAGCGTCGAAACGCTGCTGCACGCACTGTTTCCGGTGCGCTATGTGCTGCATCTACACCCTGCGCTTGTCAACGGACTGACTTGCGCTGTTGACGGCGCGGCATGGGCAAGGCGGCTGTTTCCGAACGCCGTCTGGATTGAAGCGAGCAAACCGGGTTATATTCTCGCGAAACTCTGCTATGAGCGCATGACGCAGTACAAGGCGGAAACCGGTCGCGACGCCGACTGCCTGCTGCTGCAGAATCACGGTGTTTTCCTGGCCGACGACGACGCAGACGCGCTCGGTGAAAAGCTGCAGAAGATGCTGGACACACTGCGCGCGCACTGTGCGTTCTCGCCGGACTTCTCCCCTGCCGCGGCAGAAGATCCCGATCTCGGAGAACGGCTCGCTGCTCTGTACGGTAAGGGCAGCGTGTACCGCTTCTGCGGCGCTTCGGAGGCTGTGCGCTTTGCCGCAAGCGAGGAGGCGATGCGGCCCCTGACGGAGCCGTTCACGCCCGATCATATCGTCTACTGCAAAGCGCATCCGCTGTATCTGCCGACCGGATGCGACATACAGACCGCTTTTGCCGATTACCGCGCAAAATACGGCTTTGCGCCCAGGATCTGCTACGTACAGGGCAGCGGATTCTACGCGCTGTCCGATTCCGAAAGGTCGGTCGACGCCGCCGTTCTTCTCGCGCTGGACGCGATCAAAATTGCTGTTTACTGCCGTGCGTTCGGCGGTGCACTGCCGCAGTCTGCCGCACTGACAGATTTCATTGTACACTGGGAAGTCGAAGCCTACCGCGCCAGACAGGCGCAGTAAAAGGAGACGATTATGCACACGCTCGAACTGCTCAATGCGCCGACAGCCGAAGCGCGTCTGCGCAATCTGCAAGCACTGGTAGACGCCGAAACGCACAAGCCGCCGGTTTCCGACGTATTCGTCAACAACCACATTCACACAACGTTTTCCTTCTCGCCCTACTCGCCCGCTGCGGCGGTATGGTTCGCGCGTGAGGCGACGCTGCCCGCGGCCGGCATCATTGACCACGACTCGATCGCGGGTGCGCGGGAGTTTATTCGCGCAGGCGAGATTGCAGGCGTTGCGACGACCGTCGGTATCGAATGCCGCGTACACATGACAGGCACGCCGCTCGAGGATCGCTTTATCAACAACACCGACCAGCCCGGCATTGCCTACATGGTGCTGCACGGCGTCCCGCACGGTCAGATTGATCTGATACAATCGCACTTTGCACCGCTGCGCGAAAGGCGCAACGAGCGCAACCGCCGCATGGTACAAAACTGCAATGCCCTGCTCGCGGACGTAGGAATCACACTCGACTTTGACCGCGATGTCCTGCCGCTGTCGCAGTTTGCATCGGGCGGCACAGTGACGGAGCGACATCTGGTTTTTGCGCTTTGCCGCAAAATCACGGCGCGCTGTTCCCGCACGCAGACGGCGGCGTTTGTCCGGGACAGACTCGGCGTTACACTGTCGGACAAGCAGCAGACGCTGCTGACCGATCCGGACAACCCCTTTTTCGAGTACGATCTGCTGGGTGTGCTCAAAAGCGCGTTCGTCAGCCGTATTTACGTGCCGGCGGGGGAAGAGTGCATGCATGTGTCCGAGCTGTCCGCGCTCGCCGGGCAGACCGGCGCGCTGTTGTGCTATGCGTACCTCGGCGACGTGACAGACAGCGTAACCGGCGACAAGCGAAGCGGTCGGTTTGAGGACAGCTATCTCGACGAGCTGTTCGACGTACTGCGCGGTTTCAACGTCGACGCAATCACCTACATGCCCTCGCGCAACACGCTCGCGCAGCTTCGGCGCGTACAGCAGATGTGCGCGGCGTATGACTTTTTACAGATTTCGGGCGAGGACATCAACTCCCCGCGGCAGAAATTCATCTGCACGCAGCTTGCCATGCCGGAATTCCGCCACCTGGCGGACGCCACATGGAAACTGATCGAGCGCGAAAAATCGCTTTCCTGACGGCGAATGGTTTGAGACCGCCGCGCTTCTCCCGCAACCAAATAGAAACATCACGATAAACGACAGATGCTGCCGACCGGTTTCCCTGTACAGGGCACAATCGAGCGGAATCTGTCGTAGCGGCGACGCCGGATGCACCAATAACCCGAAAGCTGCGGAAAAGTTTTCCATTTCCGATCTGCATATTTTGCGCTTGCCTGATTACACTAAGTGCGAAAAGCAGAGAAGGAGTTGAAAACATTGCTTGACAGAATCTCGCTGATCCTGGTCGTGATCGGCGCGCTCAACTGGGGCAGCATCGGTCTGTTTCAGTTCGATATCGTGGCGTGGATCTTCGGCGGTCAGGGCGCGGTTATCAGCCGGATCATTTACACATTGGTCGCGCTGGCCGGCATCTGGTGCCTGTCGCTGCTGTTCCGCGAAAACGCAGTGCTGTCCGAATCCGGCGAGGACGCCCACTGAGCACAAACGAATAACCAAAAAGCAGAGATGTGTCCGCAATGGATCACATCTCTGTTTTCCTTAGGAAGCGCTGATTAAATCGGGGTGTGCGAGGGGACGAGAGATTTTTTCGGCAGATTGTACAAAAAATCTGCCGGCTTGCTGACGCAAGGCAAGGATTTTTGGTGCAATATGACGGAAAAAGATCCATTCCTTCGTGCGCAT
>JAFSYM010000093.1 GCA_017450005.1 Clostridia bacterium | reverse complement strand
GGGCAGTCGACGTGAGCATAGTGACGCTTCTCGGTCTCGTACTCAACGTGAGCAGTGTTGATGGTGATGCCGCGTTCTCTCTCTTCGGGAGCCTTGTCGATGTTGGCATAGTCAACAAAAGCAGCGCCGCCCTTCATGGCGAGAGTCTTCGTGATCGCAGCGGTAAGCGTGGTCTTACCATGGTCGACGTGACCGATAGTACCGATGTTTACGTGGGGCTTGGATCTGTTAAATTTTTCTTTTGCCATTTGGATTTTCCTCCTTCATGATAGCAAGTGTCTTCCATGCGCATCGCATGTTTCTATTGTATCAAAGATTATAAGAAAAAGCAAGTCTTTTTTTAAGAACGAGCTCTCTCGTTGACAATTGTGTCAGAAATGGATCTCGGAACCTCTGCATAGTGGCTCGGTTCCATAGAATACTGGCCTCTGCCCTGCGTTTTGGAACGCAGCGTAGTCGCGTAACCGAACATATTGGCCAGCGGAACGTTGGCGTTGATCTGCGTAGCGCCGGGACGCACTTCCGTGCCGGTAATCATACCGCGGCGTGCATTCAGATCGCCGATTACATCGCCCATATAGTCGTCCGGTACAATGACGGAAACCTTCATGATCGGCTCCATCAGGACGGGGGCCGCTTTGCGCATCGCGTCTTTGAACGCCATGGAACCGGCCATCTTGAACGCCAGCTCCGAAGAGTCGACCTCGTGATAGGAACCGTCGAACAGCGTCACCTTGACGTCGACTACGTTGAATCCGGCAAGCACGCCGGACTGCATCGCGCCCTTGATACCGGCTTCTGCCGGGCCGATGAATTCCTTCGGGATCACGCCGCCGACAATCGCATTAACAAACTCATAACCCTTTTCAGGATTCGGCTCGATGCGGATCTTGACGTGACCGTACTGGCCGTGGCCGCCGGTCTGACGCGCATACTTGGTATCGCTCTCGGCCGCTTTCGTGATCGTCTCACGGAACGCAACCTGGGGCTTACCGACGTTGGCTTCGACCTTGAACTCACGCAGCATTCTGTCGACGATAATCTCCAGATGCAGCTCACCCATTCCGGCGATGATGGTCTGCCCGGTCTCTTCGTCCGTGTAGCAGCGGAACGTCGGATCCTCCTCAGCCAGCTTTTGCAGGGCGATGCCCATCTTTTCCTGACCGGCTTTGGTCTTCGGCTCGATCGCTACGCGGATCACGGGCTCCGGGAACTCCATGGATTCCAGCACAATCGGCGCTTTCGCGTCGCAGAGCGTGTCGCCCGTTGTCGTATTTTTCAGACCAACCGTTGCAGCGATATCGCCCGCATAGCAGCAGTCGATGTCCTGCCGATGGTTGGAATGCATTTGCAGAATGCGTCCGAGACGCTCATTGGTTCCTTTGACGGAGTTGTAGACCGTGCTGCCGGTCTCCACTTTGCCGGAATAGACGCGGAAGAACGCGAGCTTGCCGACAAAAGGATCTGTCGCGATCTTGAACGCGAGCGCTGCGAACGGCGCGTCGTCTCTGGATTCGCGGATCTCTTCTTCGTCCGTCTTGGGGTTGACGCCCTTGATGGCGGGCACATCCGTGGGTGCGGGCATATAATCAATCACCGCATCCAGCAGCAGCTGCACGCCCTTGTTGCGGTACGACGTACCGCACGTCACGGGCACCATCTGGTTGGCGATGGTCGCCTTGCGGATGCAGCGCTTGATCTCGTCCAACGTCAGCTCTTCGCCTTCGAGGTATTTCTCAAGCAGCTCTTCATCCTGCTCGGCCACCTGCTCAAGCAGTTCTGCGCGGTATTTCTCCGCCAGCTCAAGCATGTCCGCCGGGATGTCTTCATCGCGCACATCCAGACCGAGATCATCATAATAGACTTCCGCGCGCATGGTCACCAGGTCGATGATCCCTCTGAAATCCGCCTCGGAACCGATGGGCAGCTGGATCGGCAGCGCGTTGCACTTGAGCCGATCGCGCATCATGTCGATGACGTGATAGAAGTCAGCGCCCATGATGTCCATCTTGTTGATGTAGACCATACGGGGGACCTGGTACTTGTCCGCCTGTCTCCAGACGGTTTCGGACTGGGGTTCCACGCCGCCTTTTGCACAAAGTACGGTGACGGAACCGTCCAGCACGCGCAGAGAACGCTCAACCTCGACCGTGAAATCGACGTGGCCGGGCGTGTCAATGATGTTGATACGATGGTTCTTCCAGAAACATGTGGTCGCAGCGGAGGTGATGGTGATGCCTCTCTCCTGCTCCGGTTCCATCCAGTCCATCGTTGCGGCACCGTCATGCGTTTCGCCCAACTTGTGCGTTTTTCCGGTATAAAACAGGATACGCTCCGTCGTTGTCGTCTTACCGGCGTCGATGTGCGCCATGATTCCGATGTTTCTTGTAAGCTCTAACGGTACCTGCCTCGGCATATTGACCTCCCTATCGCATCTATGCGAAACATAAAAAGATTAAATGGTGAATTACCATCTGAAATGGGCAAAAGCCTTGTTGGCTTCGGCCATCTTGTGCGTGTCTTCACGCTTCTTGAACGAGGAACCGGTCGAATTGACGGCGTCCATGATTTCGTTCGCCAGTCTTTCCTTCATGGTTCTCTCCGAACGCTGACGGCTGTACAGGGTGATCCAGCGCAGGCCCAGCGTCTGACGACGCTCGGGACGGACTTCGATCGGCACCTGGTAAGTTGCGCCGCCGACACGGCGGGCTTTGACTTCGAGAACAGGCATCACGTTTTCCATAGCGGCTTCAAAAACCTCAAGCGGATCCTTGCCTGTCTTTTCGCGAATGATGTCAAAAGCATCGTAAACGATTCTCTGGGCAACGCCCTTTTTGCCATCATACATCACGCTGTTGATCAAACGCGTGACAAGTTTTGATTTGTAAAGCGGATCGGGCAAAACGTCACGTTTTGCAATCTGGCCTCTTCTTGGCACTTCGCTTCCCTCCTTCATAATGATGATATCATAGGTACTCGAGTGACAAAACCTCGTGGCGCCAATGAGAGGCATATATATAATGTATATACACTCTCACTTCAAACTGCCTTGCGGCAGCGCCTGCAAGAAGATTCTGTCGATTTGTCCCCAGCGGGAATTACTTTTTGGCTGCCTTGGGTCTCTTGGCGCCATACTTGGAGCGCGCCTGCATTCTGCCGCTGACGCCCTGGGTATCCAGAGTACCGCGGATGATGTGGTAACGCACACCGGGAAGGTCCTTAACACGGCCGCCGCGGATAAGCACCACGGAGTGCTCCTGCAGGTTGTGGCCGACGCCGGGGATGTAAGCGGAAACTTCGATCCCGTTGGTCAGACGGACTCTGGCGATCTTACGAAGCGCGGAATTGGGCTTCTTGGGAGTCGCGGTCTTGACTGCAGTGCAAACGCCGCGCTTCTGGGGAGAATTCTGATCGGTCACGATGTTCTTCTTGGAATTCAGACCCTTCAAAAGAGCGGGAGCCTTCGCCTTCTTTTCATGAGTTTCTCTGCCGCTGCGGACAAGCTGATTAAAGGTAGGCAAACAGTACATCTCCTTTCTTAAAAATTCTATAATCCACACCGGGCGACGGTCATCCGCCACCCGGTGACAGATCCTAACGGGCAATGCCATCGAGTATTTTAACATTATTCTACCCGTGTTGTCAACAGTTTTACCAAATTTTTTGTGTTTATTTCGTTCAATTTGCTACGGTGACCTTGAACTTATCGCTGGCCGCAAGCTCGTCGAAGAAGCTCATGGTGCTTTCGACCTCGACGTCGCTGTAGCACTTCATGCCGGTGCCGGACGGAAGGAGCTTGCCGATCAGCACATTCTCCTTCAGGCCAAGCAGCGGATCGGACTTGCCCTTGATTGCCGCATCGGTCAGCACGCGTGTGGTCTCCTGGAAAGAAGCGGCAGAAAGGAAAGAATCCGTGGCAAGAGAAGCCTTGGTGATACCCATCAGCGTGGGAACCGCCACAGCCTCCTTGACTTCAGCATCCTCGCCTGCGGAAGCGTGCAGCGCTTCGTTGGCCGCAATCAGCTCCTGCTTGCCGATGATCATGCCGGGCAGCAGATCGGTGTCGCCCGGATCGGTGACCTTGACCTTGCGCATCATCTGACGCACGATAACCTCGATGTGCTTGTCGTTGATATCCACACCTTGGTTGCGGTAGGTACGCTGCACTTCACGGATCAGATAGTCATGCACCGCATGCACGCCGCGAACAGCCAGTACGTCGTGGGGATTGAGCGCGCCTTCAGTCAGCGTGTCGCCCTTCTTGACGATCTGACCCTCTTCGACGCGGATACGGAAACCGTAGGGAATCAGGTAGGACTTTTCATCCGCTTCGCCCTCTTCGGTGCTGGTGACGACCACATGCTTGGTCTTCTTGACGTCGCGGAAGGAAATGCGGCCGCCGATTTCGGCAAGGATCGCAAGCGTCTTGGGCTTGCGCGCCTCAAACAGTTCCTCGACTCTCGGAAGACCGGTCGTGATGTCGCCCGCGTCTTTCGCGCCGCCGGTGTGGAACGTTCTCATGGTAAGCTGCGTACCGGGTTCGCCGATGGACTGCGCCGCAATGATGCCGACCGCTTCGCCCACCGTTACGGGATCGCCCGTGGCAAGGTTGGCGCCGTAGCACTTGATGCACACGCCGTGCTCGGATTCGCACGAAAGCAGGGAACGGATCTTGATGGAAGCGTGGGATTCGGGGTCCTTCTTGCCGGCAGCCACGTCCTCATCGTGATATCTGTGCACGTATTCGGAAACACGTGCGGCGTCGGCCTCCGTCATCATGTGATCGGTGTCCATGATAACCTCGCCCGTATCGCGGTCGACAAACGTTTCCAGCAGGAAACGACCGGTCAGACGCTCGGCCAGACCTTCAAGCAGACGATCGTCGTAGATATCGTAAACTTCGATGCCGTCGCTGCAGTGGCAATCTTCCTCGCGGATAATAACGTCCTGCGAAACATCGACCAGACGACGGGTCAGATAACCGGAGTCGGCCGTACGAAGTGCCGTGTCAGCCAGACCTTTACGCGCGCCGCGCGAAGAAATGAAGTATTCGAGAATGTTCAGACCTTCGCGGTAGTTCGCCTTGATGGGAACTTCGATGGTCTTACCGGCAGTGTTAGCGATCAGACCGCGCATACCTGCAAGCTGACGCAGCTGCGAGTCGTTACCGCGGGCGCCGGATGCAAGCATCATGTTGATGGGGTTGAACTCGTCAAAGTTTTGTTTCAGCGCAACACCGACTTTGGCCGCGCAATCGGACCATGCCTTGATGACGCGCTCGGAGCGCTCGTCGTTGGAGATCAGGCCGCGCTCATAATTTCTGCGGATCTTGTCAACCTGCCGCTCTGTTTCGGCGATCAGCTCGTACTTCTTGGGCGGGATTGTTGCGTCGCACACCGCGACGGTAATGCCACTGCGTGTGGAGTAACGATAGCCCTGCGCTTTGATTTTATCCAGCACATCGGCCGCAATGGACGTGCCGTGCACGCGGATGCACTTGTCGATAATCTTGCCGAGCATCTTCTTGTCGACAACGAAGTTTGCCTCGAGCGTAAACGCATTTTCGGGGTCGGTTCTGTCGACAAAGCCCAGATCCTGCGGGATCGGCGTGTTGAAGATAACGCGGCCGAGCGTGGTTTCGACCAGCTTGGTGCGCACCTGGCCGTCGAATTCCTTGGTCATGCGGATACGGCACGTCGCGTGCAGACCGAGGTCGCCCTCGTCGTATGCCATGATTGCCTCGCTCACGTCGCGGAAAACCTTACCGTAACCGGGTTCATCGTTTTTGACGATCGTCAGGTAGTAGGAGCCCAGCACCATGTCCTGCGTCGGCACGGTCACGGGACGGCCGTCGGAGGGCTTGAGCAGGTTGTTGGCGGCGAGCATCAGGAAACGCGCTTCAGCCTGCGCCTCGACGGACAGCGGCACATGCACGGCCATCTGGTCGCCGTCGAAGTCGGCGTTAAACGCGGTACAAACCAGCGGATGGAGCTTGATCGCTCTGCCTTCGACCAGCACCGGCTCGAACGCCTGGATACCCAGACGGTGCAGCGTCGGGGCGCGGTTGAGCATAACGGGATGGTCTTTGATGACGATTTCAAGCGCATCCCACACCTCGGGCTTGGAACGCTCGACCATCTTGCGTGCGGACTTGACGTTGCCGGCCTTTTCGGTTTCGACCAGACGCTTCATGACGAAGGGCTTGAACAGCTCGCGCTCCATTTCCTTCGGCAGACCGCACTGATAGAGCTTAAGTTCAGGGCCGACGACGATAACGGAACGGCCGGAATAGTCGACACGTTTACCCAGCAGGTTCTGTCTGAAACGCCCCTGCTTACCTTTGAGCATATCGGAAAGAGATTTGAGCGGACGGTTAGACGGACCTGTCACATGGCGGCCTCTGCGGCCGTTGTCGATCAGGGCGTCGACTGCCTCCTGCAGCATTCTCTTTTCATTGCGTACAATGATTTCCGGTGCTCCAAGCTCCAGCAGCTTGGCCAGACGGTTGTTGCGGTTGATGACGCGGCGATACAGATCGTTGAGGTCGGACGCGGCAAAGCGGCCGCCGTCGAGCTGCACCATGGGGCGGATGTCGGGCGGGATCACGGGGATCACGTCGAGAATCATCCACTCGGGACGGTTGCCGGACTGACGGAATGCCTCCACGATCTCCAGACGCTTGAGCGCCTTCGCGCGCTTCTGGCCGGAGCTGGAGTTCATTTCCTCGTGCAGCTGCATGCTCAGCGCATCGAGATCGATCTCGGCGAGCAATTCCTTGATTGCCTCCGCGCCCATGCCGACACGGAAATCATCCTCGTAACGCTCGCGGAACTCGGCGTACTCTTTTTCGTCGAGCGTCTGGTACTTGTGCAGCGGTGTATCGCCCGGATCAATGACGATGTACATCGCGAAGTACAGAACCTTTTCAAGGTTGCGGGGAGAAACGTCGAGGATGATGCCCATTCTCGAGGGGGTACCCTTGAAGTACCAGATGTGGGACACAGGCGCCGCAAGCTCAATATGACCCATGCGTTCACGGCGAACCTTTGCCTTGGTGATCGTCACGCCGCAGCGCTCGCAGACCTTGTCCTTGTAGCGCATGCGCTTGTATTTGCCGCAGTGGCACTCCCAGTCCTTGGTGGGTCCGAAGATCCTTTCGCAAAACAGACCGTCCTTTTCGGGCTTGAGTGTGCGGTAGTTTATGGTTTCGGGCTTTTTCACCTCGCCGTAGGACCACTCGCGGATCTTATCGGGCGAGGCAAGACCGATCTTAATGGATTCAAAGGTATTGTTTTCCATATATTTAGCCCTTTCTGTTCTCTATCTGATTTTTCACGCAGAACGCCGGTTATTCGTCATAATCGTCGCCCATATCCCCCATGGTATACTCGTCGTCGAGGAAGTCGTCGTCACTGTCGCCGCCTGCATACTCAGCGGTATACTCGTCGTCGGTGAGTTCGTCGTCATCGGGTTCTGCCGTGATGGGATCGCCGTTTTCGTCTTCAAGCGAGAAGCCCTCAGCGCCCTCGGCATCGTTGACGCGGGAGAAGTGCCGTCCGCTCTCCGCGGCGGCAAAGCCGTAATCGTCGTCGAAGTTCTGCTTGAGATCGATCTCATTTCCGTCTGCGTCGAGCACGCTCACATCAAGCGCCAGAGATTGCAGCTCTTTGATGAGAACCTTGAAGGATTCGGGGATACCGGGTGTGGGCACGTTCTTGCCCTTGACGATCGCTTCGTACGTCTTGACACGGCCTACCACGTCGTCGGACTTGACCGTCAGGATTTCCTGCAGCGTGTAAGCTGCGCCGTAGGCTTCGAGCGCCCAGACTTCCATTTCGCCGAAACGCTGGCCGCCGAACTGCGCCTTGCCGCCCAGAGGCTGCTGGGTCACCAGAGAGTACGGGCCTGTGGAACGTGCGTGAATCTTATCGTCTACCAGATGCAGAAGTTTGAGGAAGTACATCACGCCGACGGTGATGGGTGCGTCGAACTTGCGTCCGGTACGGCCGTCCGTCAGGATGGACTTGCCGTCCTCGCGCAGTCCCGCCTCACGCAGCGCTTCGCGGATGTCGTTTTCATGCGCGCCGTCGAAAACTGGTGTCATGACCTTGATGCCCAGGTGGCGGGCTGCGAAGCCCAGATGTACCTCGAGCACCTGTCCGATATTCATTCGGGACGGAACGCCCAGCGGATTCAGAACGATATCCAGCGGCGTGCCGTCGGGCAGGAAGGGCATATCCTCCTGCGGCAGGATGCGGGAAACGACGCCCTTGTTGCCGTGACGTCCCGCCATCTTGTCGCCCACGGAGAGCTTGCGCTTCTGGGCGATGTAGCAGCGCACAACCTTGTTGACGCCGGGAGAGAGCTCGTCGCTGTTTTCACGCGTGAAAACTTCGACATTGACAACGATGCCGTACTCGCCGTGCGGCACGCGCAGGGATGTGTCGCGCACTTCCTTGGCCTTTTCGCCGAAGATGGCGCGCAGCAGACGTTCCTCTGCCGTCAGCTCCGTCTCGCCCTTGGGCGTGACCTTACCGACCAGAATGTCGCCGGAATGCACCTCGGCGCCGATGCGGATGATGCCGCGCTCGTCCAGATCGCGCAGCGCGTCGTCGCCGACGTTGGGAATATCGCGCGTGATGTCTTCCGGTCCGAGCTTGGTGTCACGCGCTTCGATTTCGTACTCCTCAATGTGGATGGAGGTGTACACGTCGTCACGGACAATCTTTTCATTTACAAGGACAGCGTCCTCGTAGTTGTAGCCTTCCCAGGTCATGAAGCCGATCAGCGCGTTCTTGCCGAGCGAAATCTCGCCGTGATCGGTCGCGGGACCGTCCGCGATAACCTGATCTTTTTCAACCCGCTGGCCGATATCGACCACCGGTCTCTGGTTGATGCAGGTACCCTGGTTGGAACCGAGGTACTTGATGAGTTCATAGGTGTCGATGCTGCCGTCGTCCGTTTCGATCTCGATCTTATCGGCGCAGACGTGCAGCACGGTGCCGCCGTTTTTCGCGAGCACCACAACACCGGAGTCGACTGCGGCCTTGTATTCCATGCCGGTGCCGACGATCGGTGCGCTGGTGCACAGCAGCGGAACGGCCTGACGCTGCATGTTCGAGCCCATCAGGGCGCGGTTTGCGTCGTCGTTCTCGAGGAACGGGATCATCGCCGTAGCAACGGAGACGAGCATCTTGGGCGATACGTCCATATAGTCCGCCTTGGAGTTCTCAACCTCGAGGAATCCGTCGCGATGACGCGCCACAATGCGTGCATGCACGAAGCGGCCTTCCTCATCGAGCGGTTCGTTGGCCTGCGCGACGATGAAGTTGTCCTCCATGTCGGCGGTCATGTATGTCACTTCGTCGAGCACCTTGCCGGTCTCTTTGTCCACGCGGCGGAAGGGCGCCTCGATAAAGCCGTACTGGTTGATGCGGGCAAATGTTGCAAGATAGGAGATCAGACCGATGTTCGGGCCTTCAGGCGTCTCGATCGGGCACATGCGGCCGTAGTGGCTGTAGTGCACGTCGCGCACCTCGAAACCGGCGCGGTCTCTCGACAGACCGCCGGGGCCGAGTGCGGAAAGGCGGCGCTTATGCGTCAGCTCCGCAAGCGGGTTTGTCTGATCCATGAACTGCGACAGCGGCGAGGAGCCGAAAAACTCCTTGATCGCCATCTGTACGGGACGGATGTTGATGAGCGTCTGGGGCGTGATCTTGTCCTCGTCCTCCTGCGCCTGCAGCGTCATGCGCTCGCGGATGACGCGCTCCATACGGGCAATGCCGATGCGGAACTGATTCTGCAGCAGCTCGCCCACAGAGCGGATGCGGCGGTTGCCGAGGTGATCGATATCGTCAAGACTGCCCACACCGTTGGCAATGCAGTTGACGTAATTAATGGACGCGTAGATGTCGTCCACGATGATATGCTTGGGAATCAGGTCGTCGCAGTGCTCCTGAAGCAGTGCGAGCAGCTCCTCGTTGGTGCCCTCGAAAGTGTCGATCAAATCGTGCAGCACGCTTGCGCGGACTTTTTCGTTGATCGCGTGGTCGATGAGTTCGTCCTGCGTGATGCCCTCGGGCAGGAAGGGAAGCGCGTCGACCATGCCGCTGCCGATAATCTTCAGCTCGCGGTCGTTTTCGAGCTTTACAGTCACGGAAATGATACCGGACTGTTCGATGGCGTAGGCCAGCTCCTTGCCGACCGTCTCGCCTGCGTCCGCGAGCATCTCTCCCGTGTAGGGATCGAATACGGCCTCGGCAAGGGTGCAGCCTGCCAAACGTGCGGACATAGCCAGCTTCTTGTTGTACTTATAGCGACCGACGCGGGAAATGTCGTAACGATAGGGGTCAAAGAAGAGGTTGTCGATGTGCTGCTGTGCGGTTTCGAGCGTAACGGGCTCGCCGGGGCGCAGCTTCTTGAAAACTTCCATGAGAGCTTCTTCCGTGTTCTTGCTCTCGTCTTTTTCAAGCGTCGCGCGGATGCGGTCGTCGTCTCCGAAGAAGTCCATGATGTCGCTGTCGGAGTTCAGACCCAGCGCGCGGATGAACGTGGTGATGTAGATCTTTCTGTTCTTGTCGATGCGGACGTAGTAGATGTCGTTGGGATCCGTCTCATATTCCAGCCATGCGCCGCGGTTGGGGTTGATGGTGCTGGAGAAAAGGCGAATACCGGTCTTGTCGTGCGTCATGTCGAAGTAGACGCCGGGCGAACGCACCAGCTGCGACACGATGACGCGCTCAGCGCCGTTGATGACGAACGTGCCGCTCTCGGTCATGATGGGAAAATCGCCCATGTAGACCTCGCTCTCCTTGATGGCGCCGGACTCCTTGTTGTACAGCCGGGCACGCACACGCATCGGCGCGGCATAGGTGGCGTCGCGCTCCTTGCACTCGCGCACCGTGTACTTCGGCTTGTCGTCCATCCGGTAATCCACAAAGGTGAGGATCCAGTTGCCGGTGTAGTCCTTGATTTCCGCGATGTCCCGGAAGACCTCGTGCAGGCCTTTTTCCAGGAACCATCTGTACGATTCCTTCTGGACCTCGATGAGGTTGGGCATATCCATAACCTCAGTGATCTTTCCGAAGCTCATACGGGTTCTGTCTCCGCGTTTCACGGGAACAACATTCATTGACCAATCACTCCGTTCCTTTTTTTGCGCCCATCGAAAACCGCGCTTTTTCCGACCGCACTGACACAAAAAAGTTTTTTAAAAAAACTTTTTACAGCAGCTTGGTTTTTGCACCAAAAAGCATCTGCCGACGATAGAGCGACATATTCCATAATAATGATACAGTTTCATATTATAGCGGGAAGGCAAGCATTTGTCAAGCGTTTTATTTCTGATTTGGCACCAAACTGGACTTTTTGCAAAAATTTTTTCAATTTTTTTGTTTTTTGAGCCTCGCACACAGTCAAAATGAAAAATACGGCATTTTGTACAAGACGGCCATTTCTGATTTCAGCACCTTTCACAAATCTAAAAAATCAACAACTGATCCGGGCTTTTCGTTTTGAAGCAAAAGCACGGCAGACATCCCCCCTTAGGGAGCGCGTCTGCCGTTTATGGAACAATTATGATGCGTTAGCTATCTATCGTACGCCTGCGATTATACAGACTTTCCGGACTCCAATACGTCGTGATTGTTTCGATCTGTTTAGTGAATGCATTGTACCGGGTGCCGGTCAAGTCATGCGTTCTCCCCTTTTACTATATCGTTCAGGATTGTCCGTTGCCGTATTTTCCGGCGAGGATGCTGTCCTCATGCAGCACCATCTGCTGCGACGCCTCGTCGAATCCCTGCACAGGGAACAGGCCGGTCTTGTGATTCTTGACCGAAGATGCGCCGAGCACGTAGAAACGCAGTCGGCCGATGCCGAACAGACGGTACAGCGGGTTTGTTCTGACTTCCATGCTCTGGATATCGCCGTATTTGAAGATACCGGTTTGCTTGTTGAATGTGCCGCCGGTATACCGCACGATCTCGCCGTCTTTTGCAAAGTCGCAAGAGAAGAACTCCAGCAATGCGCCGAGGAAAGCGACACCGAACACGATCAGCGCAAAAATGTATGCCTTTGCATACACCATCCCCAGCAGAAGCGTCGCCGCGCCGAGCAGTACGGCACGCAGAATCGGCCAGACGATGCCCATCGGATGGCAGCGGTGCGGCGTCTCGGAGCAGACGAACTCCGGCACACACGCCTGCAGGATGCGCTGAATCTGCGCCTTGTCAGACGTGAGCGCGAGATGCGTCGTTTCGTTCTTTTCGTTGCCGAGACCTACAACCGCAAGATCAATGGACGCCAGTCCGAAGCAGCGCGCCAGCAAAGGCTTGCGGATCAGCACGGCGTTTATCTTTTCCGTCTCGAACATATAATGCTTGCGGTTGAGCACGCCGCAGGTAATGTAAATCATGCGGCTGTCGCGTTCCACCGTGTAGTTGCCGAGGTTGAGCGTACCGCTGATGAGGGAAATGACCCATCCGCCAACCGCGATCAGCAGCAGATACAGCAGCCGGTTCATGCTCGTCCTCTCCCCGCTCAGACGAAGCTGCGGCAGAATGAACAGCGCCGTCAGCGTGATGAGCGTCTGGATCACCGGCATGAACAGCAGCTTGTGCCGCAGCGCCTCGGCGACCGAAAAGAACGCGATCCGCTCCCGCGGTTCCGCTTCGACCGTTTCGGTTTCCTCTGCCGTTTCGCCGTTCAGATCCTGCTTGATCTCCGTCAGCGCCTGCTTGAGCGCGAGCGCCTGCTGCAGACGCAGCACGAATTTAAAGTCCGTCGAATTGGCCGTACGGGAGGAGTTGAGGTCGATCTTGACCTTTGCCGTGCCGATCAGCCGCTCGAAAATGTTGCGCTCAATGTTGACGACAGCGATATTCTGGATCGGCAGACGCGACGACGCGCGAAACATCGTCCGGCGTTCATACACAAAATCCACACCGTCGATATAAAAGGTGGTGCGCTTCCAGAACCGGATGGAAATGATAATGTACCAGATCAGGAACGCCGCAATCAGCAGGCCGATCAGCACCGAGCGCTGACCCTCGTAGAAGGCCTGCTGGATGAGCGCACGATAGTAGTCGGGCGTAAAGATCTCCCACCCGACGTCCTTGAGCTCATTGACCACCAGCAGCAGCAGAAACGCAATCACAGCTCCCGCGCGTTCAAGCACGATGGAGAAATGATTTCGCGTCGGGGATTCAAACATCTTTCCGATCCCCTTTTTCCTGGATTTTATTGAGCACCGTCTCGTTGATGTACAGCGCGATCTCGTCTGCCGCCTCCGGTTCAAGGAACCGGAACGCCGCGGAGGAGCCGGCCGTCGTCACCATAACCTTGGCCACGCCCACGGCATTGTCGAGCGGCCCTTTGCGGATGTCAATCTGGTAGATGCGGTCGATCGGCACAATCGTGCGGCGGATAAAGAACAGACCCTCGATGATCTCGATGCGGTCCTTGGCAATCAGATAGCGGTAGCGCTTGAAGCGGATGGGCGGCGCGAGCAGCGTATACAGCGCCGAGAGCACCACCACCGCGCACACCAGGATGATTCCGGCTTTGCCGAGCGTATCGCGCGCAAAAAACGCCGCTGCGGCCGCGGGAATGACCAGAAAGAAAAAGGTGGTCAGGGCGGAAGTAATCCGCATGAGCGTGATCGCCTTCGGCGACGGGGTACGGTATTGATCCAGTTGCGGCATAAAATGTTCCTCGCTTTATTTTGTAATGGCAGCCGTCTTTGCGCACAGCGACTCGATGCGGCGCACATGCTTGCAGTACAGCGGCATAGTCGTCTTTTTCCCGTGGAACCAGCCGACCACGGACGCATGATCGCCCAAGATCAGCGGCATCACGTTCCAGACGCCGCGGCGCACATGTTTCGGATCAAACGGCACGGACGGCTCGGTGGACGGTGCGAGCGCAGAACGCGTGTTGACCACGCCGTCGTTCGGCTGCCACGTCGCGTCCACAAAGAAGCCAGCAGGCGTCGTCTCGGTATGCACGCCGATATAGTGCGCCATCGGGAACAGTCCCGGCGTCATCACGTGCGGGTCCGGTTCCTGCCCGTGCCTGCCCGTGCGCGTACCGCATGCGGCAAATGAAAAGTAGTAGATATCGTCCAGCGTGTGCAGACTCTGATTGATCCGGCGGGAGCCGTCGACACACACGTCGCGGAACACGTTGTCCTCGCTCTCTTTGAAAAAGCGGAACTCTTTCAGACCGAAGAACGAGCCTTTTTCGCCGATGCCGAACTGCTGCAGCTGTGCGTCGTAGAACCGGTGCAGCCCGGGTACACTGGCCGATATATGACTGATTTCATAGTATACTGTCTGCAAAAAGACACGCATCCACGCAGGCAGCGCAAACTGCATATTCGTACCGTCGTGCGGCGCACAGATGGTCGTGATGCTGAAGATGCTGCCGCCGTGTCCGCCCTCGAACAAAGGGGATAAAGTGCCGTCTGTCGTTGCGGCGCGCTCGCTCTCGCATCCTTCGGCCAGCAGCACGGCCAGCATGCGGCAGGTCACGCCGCCGAAAGAATGACTGATGAAGTTCACCTTCCGCACACGGCCGTTCTCGTCCTTTTCTCCCCAGCCGGGGAACAGCGGCTTTTCGTACGTACGGCCGTATCGTGCGTGGCCGTATTTTTCCGAATGTGCCTTGCCGTAATCGACGCGCGTTCCGGTCATCTGCGCATACAGCTCGCACGTTCTGTCCCATGCGCTGCCCATCGGCGGAATGGATGCGGCATACGTCTCATAACCCTGCGCATTGAGCGTCCGGGGCACGTCTGCGCAGGCAAATCCCCAATACGGCAGCACGCGCGTGAGTGCGCTCGTCTCGCCCCAGCCGCCCATGCCGGGCACCAGAACATAAGGGTATCGGCTTTTCATTGCGGTTCCTCCCGATATGCAGGCAGCGCATCTCGTCGGACGCGCTGCATAATTCTTATTCCTTGTCGCGGCGGTCCTTGCGCTCGCGGCGGTCTTTTCTGTCCTCTTTTTTTTTCTCCGCGTCTGCGGTGTCCTCATGCGGGATAATCTCAACCTTGACCTTGCCGATCCGGCGATCCTCCACGTTGAGCACTGTGAAGTGCAGGTTTTCAAAGTCGACTTCCGTCAGCTCGCCGTCCTTGGGCAGATACCCCAAACGGCTGATGAGAAAGCCGGCCAGCGTGTCGTAGTCGCCCTCCGGGATGTGCGTGCCGACCAGCTCATCCACCTCGTCGATGAACGTTGTGCCGTCGATGGTAAAGGTGTTCTCATTGATCTTGGAGATCTCCTCCTCCTCGTCGTCATACTCGTCCTGGATATTGCCGACGATCGACTCCAGCAGATCCTCAATCGTCACAAGACCGGCTGTTCCGCCGTACTCGTCCACGACGATGGCAATCTGGGTGCGTGTTTCAGTCATTTCGGTGAACAGGTCGCCGCACTTCTTCGTCTCGGGGATATAATACGCCTCGCGCATAATGCTGCGCAGGGTCGTCTCTTTCGGCAGTTGGTGCCCGACGAACGGCAGCAGATCCTTGATGTAGATCACGCCGATGATGTTGTCGGGGTCTTCCTCATAAACAGGAATGCGGGAGCGACCCTCCTCGACGGACAGGCGAACGACGTCCTCAAGCGGATCGTCCGCGTCGATCGCGACCATATCCGTGCGGTGGGTCATGATGTCGCCGGCGTCGAGATCGTCGAACTCGAAGATGTTGTTGATCATTTCCTTCTGGACGTCCTCGATTACGCCCTTCTCCTCGCCTACGTCGACCATCATGCGGATTTCTTCCTCCGTGACCGACTCCTGATCGGCCTGCGGATCAATTCCGAACAGGCGCACCACCGCATTGGTTGATACGGAGAGCACCTTGACAAAGGGGATCGTCAGCTTCTGCACGGCCAGCAGGATGCCGACCACACGGAACGAAATCTTTTCCGGCCGGCTCATGGCGATCTTTTTCGGCGCAAGCTCGCCGAGCACAAGAGAGAAATAGGACGTCACGATGGTGATAAGCACCAGGGACAAGCCGCTGATAAAACCCTTGGAAACACCGGTCATAAAACTGATGCGTCCGATGGCGCCCGACAGCATCGTCACAAAGGACTGCGATGCAGATGCTGAGGTCAGGAATCCGGCCAGCGTGACGCCGATCTGGATGGTGGACAGGAAATTGCTGGAGTTTTTCGTCAGCTTCACAATCTGACGCGCCTTTTTGTGTCCCTCCTCGGCCATATGCTCGATCTTGTTGTCGTTGAGAGAAATGATGGCGATTTCGCTCATGGCGAAAAAGGCGTTGACCAGAATCAGTGCAAACAGCAGCACAATCTGCCAGAATAAAACGGCAGGGTCAGGGTCGTCCATGTAGAAGTTCTCCTTTCAAAGAAAAAACATAAAAAATCATACAGTTTGTATTATATCGAAGAATGGGCCTTCTGTCAATCCCCATGTAAAAAACGGACCCCGTGCAGAGAGAAACCCTTACTGCACGGGGAACGGATTCATACTATATAATGTATATATCAATCATGCACACACTTCTCGCACGGCGTCAGACCTGCGGCAAGCGCTTCTTCGAGCGTACACTCATAATACGTTCCGTTGCCGCAATTCGGGATGTAGTGATACTTCTTGCCGGTTTTTGTGCGGTAGATCCTGTGCACGACCGGATCCTTCTGCCACACCGCATACAGCGTCGTATCCTGCAGCAGGCTGATCGTACCGCCGGACAGATAGTCGGCAGCGGTCGCGTAGCGGTTCTTTGACCAGCCCAGGAATGTGTAACCGCTTCGGCTCGGTCTCACCGACGGGATCGTATAGCTGTTGCTGCCGGTCTGTGCGGTAGGCGCGCCGCTGCCGCCGTTCGCGTCGTAAGACAGCGTATACGCCGGATTTTTCTGCCACACGGCATACAGTATCGTGTTGTCGCTCACGCGCAGCGTCTGTCCAGCCGTGAACGATGCGGTCGCCGCGTTCTGCGTCATCGACCAGCCAAGGAAAGTGTAACCGCTTCTGACCGGTTTCACAGAAGAGACCGTATAGGTCTTGGCGCCGGACTGTACGGACGGTGCGCCGCTGCCGCCGTTGGCGTCGTAAGAAAGCGTATAAGAGCCCTCCGTCCAGTCGGTGCTCGGATCGGCCGAGAACCAATACTTCTCCCCGTCGGTGTAACACGTCACCGCTCCACTCTGATCGGAGCGGAAAATCTGCACATGATTCTGCTGCAGCGTCGAGAGCGTCTGGGCTGCGGGATGCCTGTAAGCATTGCCTGCGCCGACGCTGATGAACGCATATTCCGGCGCGACCGCCTGAACGAAGCCCGCGCTGCTCGATGAGGCAGAGCCGTGATGCCCGACGACCAGCAGATCGGAATCGACCGCATACCCGCCTGCAACCATATCCGCCTCGGCGTCCATTTCGGCGTCGCCGGTCACGATGCAGGAGAATGTGCCGCACGTGATGCGCACGGCAAGTGAGTACGAGTTCACGTTGCTGTACGCATAGTTTGCCGGACTGATAAACTGCACCGCGGCATTCCCGAACGAGAACGTCTCGCCTACAGACGGATGCTTTTCCGTCGCGCCGCTTGCGGACAGTTTGTTTACAAAGGAGTTATAGATCGCCGTATCCGCCGTATAATCCGGCGTGTAGACGTTGCGGACGGTCGTCGTGTTCAGTACGCCGACCAGTCCGGCGATATGATCCTCGTCATAATGCGACGCCACCATATAGTCCAGTGTGCTGACGCCGTGCGCTTTCAGATACGCCACAACATAGGATGACGCAGAGCGTCCGCCGCCGTCGTAGATCATGTACCTGTCATCACTCTTCATCAGCAGGCTCAGACCCTGTCCGACGTCCAGCATCGTCAGGCTGAACAAGGCATTCGCATTCGGATCCTGCGGCGGATCGGCCGGATCGGTGCTCGTCACAGCCTCGCCGTAGACCACATACACGTCCACAGCGGCGCTCGCACCGTTCTGCGAAATCGTCAGTGTCTGCGAAATATACGTTTTGCCGGCAAGGTCGGCGGGCTTGATCTGCACAAACAGCTTGAACAGATACCGGAAGAACAGCGCAAGACGCTGGAAGAAGCCCAGTCCGCCGAACTGTCTGGAAACAATCAGCGAATAATCGGCCGAAGCCGTTTCGTTTGCCGGGAGTGTGCCGAGCGGCATCGTATTCGATGCGTGGTTCGGGAAGCCGTAATCCGCTGAATAGACCACAACGGCCACATCTCTGTACGCACGTTCCGACGTATTGTCCACCTGCACATGCAGTCTGACCGTATCCCGCAGACCATAGGACGGTTTATCCGTACTGACCTGCATGCGCAGCGGCGGTTCTTCGGCATTCGTCGTCAGCACCCATGCCGGACTGATAAATAAGAGGGCTGCCAGAAGCAGACATAAAAAGCGGGGTGTTTTTCTCATTGTTTTTCTCCTTTTCCCGTGATGAACCTTTTTTCTGCATTGCGATACAAGTATACCGAGTCGCCGCTCCGCAGTCAAGAACAAAACATATCGTTCCCCTAAGGTGTCCGGAATATTGCGCACCTTTGCATACAAAACAGTGGCATTCCGTTGATATACGATAGATTGCCGCCGTTATCTTACATGTAATATTTTTCGATCCCGCCGTAACCGACGATCCGTTTGTTCTCCCGCGTCTTCTGAATGAAATTCTGCAGGCGTTTCTGAAACGCCTGCGGCCGATTGCGCGCGGCGTCGATATAGGCAATGCGAATGCGTTTGTAAGGTTCTGCAAATGTCTGGTAGTTTGCCCACGCCTGCGCATCCTGCCGGATCGCGTCGAGGATGTCCGGCGGAAAGACGAAGGGTGTGCGCAGAAGCGCTTCCACCTGCGCCCTGACTTTCGGATGCAGCAGACCCTGCGCATCCATATAAATCAGCCGCTCAATATTCGGCTGTGAATACGCGCTGCCTTTGCGGCGCGGCGTAAAACGGCGGATGTGATGCCGTTCGTCCAGCGTTCCGGCTCTGCCGTCGATCCAGCCGAAGCAAAGCGCCTCCTCCACGGCGTCGTTGTAAGACACGCCGGCCTCGCCCGACGCTTTGGTCGAAAAACAAACCAGATTTCCGCGGCTGTCTCGAAGTGCGCAGCAAGCCAGTCCCGCCACTGCTGACGGTCGGTACAGTACAAGATGTCCATTATTTTCCTCCGAAGCTGCGTTTTGTCAGTCGACGGCAATCTCCCTGATTGTCTGCGCATACCGCTGCGGATCGTTGAGCGAAAACCCGCCGTGATACAATCCGGGCAGCACGGTCAGACGGCTTCCCGGAATCGCGCCGCAGATCGCGTCTGCCGAACGCAGAATGCGGCGGTTCTCCTTTTCACCGGCGAACAGGTGCACCTGCGCTGCGGTGCCGGCAATCGCAGGGTTCAGCGAATAGGCCGTACTCGCCTGCATAAAGGCGATCATATCGGCTTTTTGAATCAGGCAGGTATCGCGGTAATAGTCTTCAAACAACGCCTGCTGCATGTGCAGCGAAGCGAACTGGAGCTTTGCGAAAGAGCGGTTTCGGATAAGGCCGTAGCTGCTGCCGAATGCGGGCGCTGTGAGCGCATGCGTCAGCGGCGACGGAATGACCGACGCGCTCTCCACAAGCGCATACCGGCAGATGTCGCGCCGCACAGACAGCATTTCCAGCAAAACCTGCCCGCCGAGCGACAGACCGCCGATGAGACACACATGCCCGCCGCAAAAGTAGTCGATCCACGCAATGATTGCGTCGGCGTTATCCCGGATGGAAGTGAACGGACGGTCGCTGCCCGCGTGGCCGTCCAGAACGGGCAGGATCACCTGGTAATCCGATTGCAGAATCTGCGCCTGCCGGCGATAATTCCACCAGGACAATCCGCCGCCGTGCAGCAGAACAATCGTCCGGTCATGCCCGGCGCCAAAACGCTTTACAAATCATTGTCCGATCCCCCGCTGCTTTCGTTTTGCGGATCAGCCGAACAGCTTGTCCGCAATCAGGCGGAACAGCACAAACAGGCGCAGGGACGTGATGCGGTACCACAGGCTCGCGCGTTTGGCCTCGCGGGACGTGTCGGCCACATATTCGATCGGCTGCGTGCCGTCGTCGATCAGCAGCGCCTGCGAAATCGTCGCGCCGCCCTCGCCGAACAGCTCGCAGCGAATGTACAGGAAATCCTCCGCGCCCTCGATCTTGTCGAGATCGAGCACATACGTCGTGTCCGTTTCGGACTGTTCAACCGTTTCATGCGCGATCACTTTGCCGTTTGCGATCCACTGCAGCTCTGTGCAGTTGTTTGCGCGCACGGTCACCTTGTGTCCGTCGACGGTCAGTTCGTGGAACGCGGGGTACGGCGTCTCGGAATAGCGCACGTCGAAATCTTCGGCAGGACCGATGAGGTCATTGCCACCCAATTCTCTGGTCACGCAGAAAAACGCACCGGAATGCATCGTTTTTTTGATGTTTTCCACCGTATTCTCCGGCATCATGAAAACGGAGAACGACGAGTCGATGTGACTGTGGAAATGCGCGTCGTTGTTGGAGAAGCCGATGACTCTTTTTCCGTACGGCAGACATGCCATCAGTACGTTGTCCCACAGAATCCGGTCGTAAGGCGTCACATGATTGCGTTCATTAAAGACTTCCATTCCGAGACAGGAGTCGTATTTCAACAGAATATCGGAGAAATATTTTACGTTTGCCGGATCCGAAACAATGGCAATGTCCCGGCCTGAATTCAGCCAGTCTCCGGGGTGATTGATAAAGGAAATGCCGCCTGCCGCATCCGCCAGACGTACTGCGCCCTCGTGGTCGTTTTCATAGCCGAGATAATTGTCGCCCGCATGAGGCGGCAGGAACATCCCGTTGACGTGGCACTTGGTCAGCGTCAGCGCATTCAGCTCGTTGCCGCCGATCACGCACGTCATCCCGCTGCCTCTCGCCTTGCCGTCCACGGGATAGGTGCCGTCGGTCACAGCAGCGAATTCCTCGTCCGTCAAAGGCGTCTGCTTATAGCCGAGAATATACTGATACCAATAGAGCGGCAGACGCGCCGGCGCCACGTTCCAGGGCGTGCCCGTCACGCCGTGATCGGTCATGGCGAGGAAATCGAAGCCCTGATTGTAATGCTCCAGGATCATTTCGTTGAGATCCATTTCCGCATCGCTGAACGTCGAGTGCGTGTGCAGATTGCCCTTGTACGCGCCCCAGGCGTTATCGCCGTCCCAGACGACGTCGGCATAGGGGGAGACTATCGTGTAGTCGGACGCGGCGCTTGCCGCAATGACAAGGCTCCCGCACATGAGCGCTGCGCACAGCAGCATACAAAGAATCTTTTTCATTTTTTACCCTCCGTTTTTCACGTTTGATTTATCGGATATTGATGCCTATTTGATGATAATGCCGAGAAAGTCCGGCACGCCCAGCGGCATGAGCACTTTCATGGCCAGCGCGTACGCGATCTCGAACGGAAGCAGCAGCGGCATTCCGAACAGCAGCAGCATTTTCCACATAAAGTTACTTCCTTTCTTCCAAGCGCTTTTCCATGCGGTAGCAATCGAATGTGTCGCCGTGGATGATGTTTTGATCCGTGACGGCATATCCGAGTTTCTGATAGAACGCAACGGCGACGTCGCGGCTCTCGACCACGGCCTGCGTAAAGCCGAGCTCGCGCAGCCAGCATTCCGCTTCTTCCACAACGCGTCTGCCGAGACCTTGTCCGCGGTATTCGGGCAGAACGACGACTCGGCCGATCATGGCGGACGCGGCGTCCAGCGGATACAGCCGGCAGGTTGCCGCTGGAAAATCGTCGTCCGTCAGAACGATATACTTTGTATCGGGCGTATCGTGCGCGTCAAACTCTCGCCGCAGCGGGATGCCGTGCTGTCTGGCCATGCCCTGGATGCGCACATAATACGCGCCTGCCTGCTGCCACGTCTGTGTGGCACGGATCACTTGAATATGCATATTGATTCTCCGCAAACCGGATTGATCCGTTATTCGTCGATGCCGGACGGACGGTTCACGACGGGCGAAATGACCGGGTTGCCCTCCCTGTCCAGCAGCGGCGTCATGCCGCCCGCATAACCGGAAGCATGGAACAGATAGTTGACGCCGGTCTCTTTGTCGACCCAGATTTCTAACGTGTTCAGCGAGCCTTGAGCATATACACGCTCGAATCTGTCTTTCTTTGCCATTTCCGACCTCTCCTCTCTTGGGTATATGATAATTATATCATATTCTTCTCGTTCTTTCAACAACGAAAGCGGCGCATTTCGTTTGCCGCGCAGCGTTTTTTTCGGTTTTCCGCGGACAGGGCTTGCAAAAACGCGGCTTTTGCGCTATGATTTTTCTGATACCATGGCGGAAAGGACAGAAACCACATGATTAGAAGAATGGTCTGCTGCATCCTTATTGGTCTGCTCTGCGTGCTGACGGCATGCACGGGCAAGCCGGAAAGCATATCGGACGATGACCAGACCGGGACTGCGATTTTGTCCGCAACCGCCGCACAGGAGGATGAAGAAACCATGACGGAAAATACACCGAAAGCAAAGCTGCTGTACATGGGTCACGCGAGTTTGCGCATCACGACGCCGGAGGGCAAGACGATCTACATCGACCCCTATGCAGGCGACGGCTATGCACCTGCGGCGGATCTGATTCTCGTCACGCACAGCCACTTTGACCACACGATGCTCGACAAAATCGAAAACCGCGCGCCGGACTGCCGCACCATCACCTGGAAGGAGGCGCTCGACGGCGGCAGGCACCAGACGTTCGAGCTCGGTTACGCGACCGTGCAGGCTGTGGAAGCGGGCGGCAACCGCAACCACAGTGTAAAGGAATGCGTCGGCTATGTACTCACGCTCTCGGACGGCACTTGCATCTATGTGTCCGGCGACACGTCCCGAACGGAGCAGATGTCCGCTCTTGCGGACATGCAGATCGACTACGCGTTTTTCTGCTGCGACGGCGTATACAATATGAATCTCGATGAGGCTGCGGAATGCGCCGCACTGGTCGGCGCGAAGCACAACATCCCCTATCATGTGATCGCCGCAAAAGGCAGCAAGACTTTCGACCGCGCAAGAGCCGAACAGTTTCATGCGCCGAACCGCCTGATTCTGGACGCCGGCGAAGAAATAGAGCTGAGCTGAACCGATACAGCTCAAAGCAAAGACGGCAGGCATTTCGTGCATACAGCCGGCGCATCCGGAGAACGGAGTAATTCTATGCAAACGATTTATCTGATTTTGAAAACACTGCTGGTCGGTCTGACCATGCTGGGCGTCGGCAACACGGACCTGGCGCCGATGACGGGCGGCGGTGATTTTGATGCATCCGCGCCAGTATCGTGCGGCGATCAGGCAATGTACCTGCAGATTTCCGCTGCGGACACAGGGTTTGACACGTTCCGACCGGGCGAGATCCACGGCGGCTATCACTACGGCCCGTCGATCATCCTGAACCGGGACGGCAGCATGGATCTCTGGAGCGCGGCAAACGGCCCGGGCGACATCGTCGATGTTGTCACATACAGCCGTTTGTTCGACGGCGGCAAAACACGCACTCGGGAAGTTGTGGCGCTCAGCGCAACGCCTGAAACGCAGGATGCGCGATGGACGTGCGATCCCGGCGTGATCAAATTCGGCGGCTACTACTACATCGGCTACACGTCCACGATGGACGATCGCGGCGTGTGCAACCACGTTTACGTCGCGCGCAGCAGGAATCCGGACGGTCCGTTTGAAAAATGGACAGGCGACGGATGGGGCGTGTCTCCCGTACCGCTGGTGGAATACACCGGCAATCCGGAAGCCTTCGGCGCGGGCGAGCCGTCCTTTGTTCTGTTGGGCGATACGCTTTACATCTACTACTCCTGGTGCACCGAAAAGGGCGCGACTACACGCGTCGCCACAGCCGACGCCGCGGATGAAAACTGGCCCGCGACGCTGCGTTACCACGGCGAATGTATCCCGCTGAAAAACGGCGGCGACTCTGCCGATGTGAAGTACGCGGACGCGTTCGGCCGGTTTGTGGCGGTCTTTACGGAAAAGCGCTTTTCCGACGACAGCTACGTCGCCGTATGGGAATCCTTTGACGGCATAACGTTTCGCCGGAGCGGATTCGTCAAGAGCAATACGGCGAAGAAGCTGCACAACTGCGGCATTTCCGGCAGAGCCGACGGCCACATCGGCGCGGACGATCCGGTATACCTGTCCTACGCCTACGGAAACGATTGGGGCAACTGGCCGACGCGCATGCATAAGGTGACGCTGTCGCTTTCCACCTGTCCGCGTCTGCCCGACAGCAGCGAAGAGAATGTGAACGTCCCCGTCGAGCGCCGCGGCGTGCGGCTGATTCCGGAGGTCACGATGATCAAAGGCGAAAAGCAGGTCTATCACATTCAGAAAAGTCAGCACATCTGGGTCATGGCCATGGACTCCGACGGCTTCACGTTCCCGATTCTTCTCGGCGCAACGTTCGACGGGTACGACAAATCCGTCATACGGGTCGTCGGCAACCGGATCTTTGCGGTCGGTTCGGGCACAACGCGGGTGAACGTGCACTGGAACGGACTGAGCGGGCAATTTGTCGTCCACACCGACGCTTAACCAAACGAAAAACCGGCGCAAAGCGCGTAAAATATACGCCGTCTTGCGCCGGTTTTTTTATGGTTCTTCACGGAATTTTGTGGGATAGGATTGCATCCTTTGCATAAGCGCCATATCTTAGCCTCCCCTGTGTAAGGGGAGGTGGGCGCCGAAAGGCGCTCGGAGGGGTTGTCACATCAGACGCTATCTGAAAAGCAAAAACAATCCCTCAGTCATGCTATCGCATGACAGCTCCCTTTACACAAG
>JAFSYM010000092.1 GCA_017450005.1 Clostridia bacterium | reverse complement strand
TCGCGGCGGTAGTGTTCATATTCGTAGCGCGCTTGGGATATATGCTCCGGGCAGTAGTCCCGATCCGTCAGGTTGGGGCAGCCGGGAACCTTGCACGGCCGTTTCGCTTTGTATGGCATAAAGGTCACCGTGTATATAAAAAAGAGCAGACCCCCGGTGAAAGGAAGAAAAAGTCCGGGAGTCTGCTTGAGAGGGTGGGCAATTTGATTGTCAAAAGGAGATGCGCGAAATCCGGGAAAGAAATACAGAAACCCGGATGTCGCGCCGGAGGATTGCTTATCCGTGTGGTGGAACAGGCACGGCGATAAGCAAAGGTGATGCCGCGGGGTGTTCCCACGCGAAGCCTCCGTCAATTGTAGGTGACGCGAAACGCGGCGAACGTGTCAACCGCGCTCCGCACCGGACGCCGCGCCGGGGGTGAGGACGCAGCGTCACTGTCATGTTGTCGGGGTTATGCGCCCCGCGCACACGGGAATGTGCAGAAAAGCCGCCGCAGGTATTCCCGCGACGGTCTCTGTAATCGATTTCCCATGATAACTATACCACAATCCCGAACTCTTATTTACTCTTAAAAACTCTTATTGACTCTTATTTACTCGCAAGTTTCAGATCAAAATCGGATTTTCCGGCATTTTTACATGCCGCAGAGCGTTTGTGTGCCAGCGATATGCCGAACTGATGTCGGCATGCATCGCTGCGGCGATGCTCTCCCACGACTGCCCCTGAATGTACCGATACTGAAGGATCAGGCTTTCGTTCTGATCTTCGACAGTGGAAATCACGTCATGGATCTGTTCCTTGAGCGCCACCAGCGTATCGATCTCGGCGTTGATCTTGTTTTCCAGCAGAATGATTTTCTCAACCGATTTGACAAACGGCGCATTGTTATCCCGCGGTGTCTGCACCTTGTCCCCCAGCGTAGGAGAGGAAAGACCGGTTGCCATATCCCGCAGCCGTTTCACTTCCTCAAGGTGGGCGTTGATCCTTTGATCCAGCATGTATGCCTGGCTCAAATATTCTTTTACGGTCATGTCCATTCCTCCTCTTGCAATTTTTGTAATACGGTTTCCCCATCGGCATCTGTCAGCTGCCGATACCACTTCGAACGGAAGAAACGCTCGATACCGGCAATCTCGCGTTCCGCAAGACCGATTCGCTTCAGCAGAAGTTCCTCACGGCTGTGCTTTGCTTTTACGACAGGCAGTCCTTTTTCCTTGCGCTTTGCCTGCCGTCTTTCGCGCCGGGCAATCTGCTCTGCCACGACAGCTTCCAGCTCCCTTGTGCGCGGATGCTGCTGCAGGAATTTTCGACAAGCGCGATAATCCTTTGCCGCCTGCAGAATGATGGCGTTGGCCAGCTTTTCATACGGTTCCATATGTTCGCCTCCATGTTTTAGATTGGCACGGAGCATCGTCACAGCGTAGCAATGTATGTTGTATCAGTGCGCATCGTCGTTCAGGATCGTTTTCACATCGTGTAAAGACCGTACCACAAACGCTTTGCCGCCGCAGACGCGGATCTTGCGCAGCGTCGCTTCCTGCAGCGCCGTGGTCTTACCGGTCTCGGTTTTTACCTCAAACGCATAAAACCGACCATCTACACAGGCAATAATGTCCGGGATGCCTGCAGTGCCGTACATTCCGCCGTGTTCTTTCCACGCAAAGCAGTTCGGCACGGTCTTTAGGTATTTCATAATTGCGTTTACAATATCTTTTTCGTGCATACGTTCTTCCTCCTGTGTAACTTGTAACCTCGTAACCTCATTTTGTAGAGGTTCGCGTATATACGCGCACACACGCGCACACACGCACACGAAAGAAACATTTCCCGTGTATCTCTCTATATATAGGAGGTTACAAAGGTTACAAGTTACATGGTCAGCGGCTCTATTTCTGTGCCTTCAAAGCCTGTCATATCGCAGTTTTTGCGCAAAAGATCATAGTCAATGACCCAGCATTTATGATTGTCTGTGCCGATACGCTTCTGCTGGTTGTTGGCGATAAAATACTCGGAATGCTGCAACTGTTTCTTAAACTGTGCGTATGTCAGCACCTCGCCGACAATGGCATAATCCTTGCGGTATTTCGTATACAGGTCATAGACGGGCGTGAGCCACAGGAACAGCTTTCCGCTCTCAATTTTGTAATAGACCTTTGGGTCGAGCTTCATCCTCGCCATGATCTCGAACGTCTGCTCCAAGACGCTTTGGTTGTTGGTGCCGCCGTCGAGCAGATAGTCTCTCGCCGCGTATTCCAAGTATTTCGCACAAATATCCAAATCGAGCGAAAACACGTCGTGAAAGGATAGCGAACACGCCACGCACACCTTCTCCAAAAGGCGCAGTCCCGCCCAGCAGCACGCGAGGTTGCTGACAATACGGCTCGGAAGATCCGCGTCAAACCGATCCTTGCCCTCGGCATACCATTTCTCCGCCTCGGCGGGATCGGTCTGCAGCGCCGCATTCAACAGCGTCCGCCCGAAATCCGAGAGCATGGTTTCACGGGGCAGCAGTCGGTTAAACGCCATGCGATGATCTGCGTTTTTCAAGTCCTTTTTGGAGAAGAGCAGTTCTATGCTCCGCTCCCGAATCGCCGTTTCATCCGCCGACTCTTCTCCTGCCACGATGATTGGCGCGGCAAGGTCGTATGTCACCACGGACAGATCGGCGCGTCCGCGAACGCCTGCATGCCCGTCGTAAGCATCACGGAAATGGTTGTACAGTGCAGAAATCTTTAAGCGATCCATCTTGGACGGCTTGAATTCGTCCATTGTCAGCGGCACAAGGTTGGAAGACGCCGAATCCTTCATCAGTGTAAACGCCGTAACCTGCGTAGCTGCCATGACTCTGCCTGCGGAAAAGATCGGCAGCAGAACGCGCTCCAGCGTAGTCGATTTGCCGCTGCCCGCCTCACCGATCAAAAACAGATGCGGAAACTTCACGCCGCGCAGGCGCAGGTGCTCCTTGATAAAGCATCCTGCCGCCCATGCAAGGATAGAGACGGTTTTTGCAGGCTCATTGTATAACGTCAGCATTTTGCCGATCTCCGGCAGCTCGTCTTTACCAAGCGGATCGCAGCTGATAATCCTGCTCTCGATGCTCCGGCATCTCTCCAACTGCACGATATCCTCCACGGACACGCCGCCGCTTTCAATTGCGCCGTCCTTGGAAACAAAGACGAGCCTGCCGTTATGTTCATAAACGCCCATGGCTTTGACGCCGCGTTTTATTGTCCATTCCAGCTCCGCTACATAGCTTTTCAGCAGTTCCAAATCCCCGTCGCCGCCAAGATAGGATAATGCGATGGTGTTCTTGTTCAACAGGTTTTTGAATTTCTGCTGATTGGAAAAATCCGTCGTCATCAAGGTCAGACGGTAGGTTTCGTTCCGCACGGTCACCAGATCCGCCGTCAACTGCGTTTCGTCCTCGGAAACGATCATTTCGACAGGATGGATCACAAAGTTTGTTATGGGATAAGACGTATCGCCCTTGGAGCGCCAATATCTGCCCTGCAGTTCAAAAATAGGCTGATCGGCGCCGGGAGAATAGATATTTTCCGTACTCTCTATCGCTTTGTTCAGCGTTTCCTCTCCGTAGGTCGTACCGGCAGCGGTATGCTTTTCATCCCATTTGGAACGGAACAAGCCGGATGCGCGGAAAATACGCTCCATCTGTTCTCTGTTCTTTCCCGACCAAAACGCCAGTTTGCGGCAGAACGCCATATCCGCCTCGGACTGGCTTTGAAACGCATGCTGCCACTGACCTTCCAGCAGAGCGGCAAAGGCTTCGCCGTCCTCGGATGCCTTTGCCTTTTCGAGCAATTCATCGTCGGTCATTTCCATAGGTGTGCCGGAGGCTTTCCGTTTCTTTTTGCTTTTCTTTTTCCGCGCCTTTTGGATGAACGTTTCATGGATCCACGCAAGCGTCCCATCATCCTGCGCC
>JAFSYM010000091.1 GCA_017450005.1 Clostridia bacterium | reverse complement strand
CAAGACGGTTTTTCCGCTGTAGGTATTCCCATTCTTCACACTTTCGGCAAAGCTGTTCCAATCGTCAACGCTACCGATTCTGACGGTGTTTGCTGCTTCCTCTGCGGTGAGCTCGGCGTCGGTCTTGATCGCGTCGATGGCAGTCTTCGCGTTCGCAAGCGCGGTCGCTACGGCGTCCGTATCGGCTGCGTTTTCGATGGCGTCCTTGCCTGCGGTGATCGCATCGGCAAGCTCCGTCTTCTGCGCGTCGCGGTAGTCCGCAGCGTTCTTATAGGAATCAAGCTCTGCTTTTGCGTCGGTCTTCGCCTGTGCAAGCGCTGCGGCAGCAGCTTTCAGCTCGGCATATGCCGTTTCCGCCGCGGTCAGCGCCGTAGCGTTCATAACAAGCGCTTTCTGCTCGTTGGTGAGAGAATCATATGCTGCTCTCGCCGCGTCGATCTTCTCTTTGCTCGCGTCGGTGTATTCCACCGTACCGATCGCGTTGATCTTTTCGATCACTAAAGCCGCAGGCGACGGACTCGTCGTAAATGTGGCTGTATAGGTCGCATCGCCGGTCACGGCCACGATCGCAGGCGTCCAGCCGCTGAACGTATAGGTGTACTGCGCATCCTCCGCCTTGGTCGCGTCAGCGTGCGTGGGCACGGTGCCGTAATCAACCGTTGTTGTGTCGATCAAAGAGCCGTCGTCATTCAGCCACGTTATGGTGTGGGATGTAGTGATCCACTCAAACTCAGCCGATATTGCAACACTGCTCTCCGGCATGGTAAAAGTGAAAACATTCGGATTTTCAGTTGGTGCAATCGAAAGCGCCTGTTCAACGGAGTCGGCTGAAAAGCCTTTATAATAAACTGTAACTGAGCTAAAATCCCACGCTCTGGCATTGGTGTCTGCCTCCGGCCCGCTCAGCGTTACAGAATTTGCATTGATATTATCAATTGTGAGCGTAGTACCCTCATTTATTATGTTCCCTTCTGCAGATATAGTGCCCGATGTTGCAGAAAGATGAGCCAATTTCCTATCATAACGTGTACTGCCAACAGTAAATACAGCTTTTTCAATCGTTTTTTCAGTAGATGAAAGCGTTACTGAGCTGGTATCACGTACTTTCCACCCGTAGGCACTATAATAATCTGTTGTAAGAGTAAAATATGTACCATTTACAGTATATGCTTTCCCGGTAAGCGTTTCACCCAGAAGACTTGGTTCTACATATGTTCCGCTGATATCTTTCAGTTGATACCCGTCGTCGGGAGCTGCGGTCAAAGTGACAGTTGTACCGGCCTGTGCCGAAGCCGCAGACGCCGTCACCGTGCCATGCTGCGTACTGTTTATCGCAATATGGCTTGATGCGGTATACGACTCTTCCGCAACCGTCAGGGTCTTGTAGTTTGTGACAAGCGCCTTCTGCGCGTCTGTCAACGCTTCATATGCCGCTCTTGCGGCGTCAATCTTCTCTTTGCTCTCGGCGGTCGGTTCCACCGTGCCGATGGCGTTGATCAGGCCGATCACTTCGTTGGCGGGTGCCGGGTCGACCGGTACATACGGATCATCTTCTGTGCCCGTACCGGTGAATGTAAGACTCCCAAAAGCATCCAGATCAAGATAGAACATCGGGCGGATCACGTGATCTTTATTGTTGTTTGTTGCTGCTCTGTATCTCGCGCTAACAGTTTCGTCTACATCCTGACGAATAACTCTTACGCTGCTTGTATCTCGCGCAGTTCTGAGCCATACAGAATGCGGGATATACGTCTGTTCATTGATCAGCGGCGCTTTTTTATACGCCGAGCCAGAACTCATTTCATTCGCTCCAGCCACATACGCCGGGATGATGAAACTGTCTGTACCGTCGCCGCCTGTAGAAGAAAGATTGACCGTCCGCACAAGGCTCAGCTCATATGTCTGCAAGCCCAGATCGGTCGCAAACGTACCGCCGGAGTCGAGATCGAGCCAGGCATGAATGTCGCTCGTTGTGTAGGTCGCATTTGCGCCGAATCTGCCGGACTTGAGCGCGTATTTACAATACATAAAAGTTCCGGTGCTGTTGATTTTTGCGCAGTACCAGTCCACGTCCACACCGTTATACTTGCCCAGCCGAATATACTGGTTCTCAGCAATGCTGTTCGCCGCGCTTGCCGTGAACGGTACCGAGGCGAAAATGCCGACGATCATCAGCACCGCCAGCAGCAAGCTGAGCGGCCGTTTTGTTTTGTGCATAAAAATTCCTCCTTGAAATTCCCTCTTCACGGAATTTTGCGGTATACGACGACACCTGTCCGGATCGTCATTGCGAGGAGCGTAAGCGACGCGGCAATCTCAGAAAGATGCCGGCGGTTCCTTGTCATTGCGAGCACCTTTAGGTGCGCGGCAATCCGTTCCCTTCGTCGTTGAACGCACTCCCGGAGTACGGATTCCCACGGTCGGCATTCGCCTCCCTCGGAATGACGCCTCTTTTACAGCCGTTTTGCAATCCCGCAATACGCCGTGATGAAGTTTGATTTTTGCATTTTAAAAGTGTATAACACTGCTGATCTGGGTCTGCCCGCTGACCATATGGATTTTTGCGCACCATCAGGCATTGGCCGTAAAGGCCAAACAAATCTGCAATTGTTACCGATTATATAGGCTTCTCTGTATGTACACTTAGGCTTCCCTGTGAAAGGGGAGCTGTCAGCCGCAGGCTGACTGAGGGGTTGTTGCTGTTAGCAGATAGCAGCATCTGACTTGTCAATCCCTCCGTCACGGCTTGCGCCGTGCCACCGTCTCGCCTGCCGGCTCGGTCGGCGCTTCTGCCTTGCGGCAGAGGTGTCCACCGGACACCCGCGCCCTTTGCACAAGGGAGGCTTTTTTGTACTCCGTTACCAAAACAAAAAACGACAGCCCGTGGAGCGTTATGTCCCAAGGCAGCCGTTAAACGCAGTATTCAAACTTGCAGAATGTTCCGAAACGAATTATAAAGTCTGTCTGTCTGTCAAGATGATCGACCTTTCGTTCGTTTATGTCAATTCATACTTGTCATACTACCTTATTTTTAGTATAACACATTTCCTGCTTCAGTGCAAGACTTAAATCCGATTTTTTCCATAAATCAGAGAAACAAATTTGCAGATTTCGGAGGGCGTTATGAGTTACTTCTTTTTCAACGGCTATTACAGTTACGAAATGGGACTGATCGTGGAGGAGAAATCTATATACAACGGTCCAAAGCCGGACTTTGAGCTGATCTCGGCGCCCGGTCGGGACGGCGATATCATCCTCGATCACAACCGGTACAAAAATGTCGAGGTCAGCTATACCGTTTCCTTCATCGGGACAAAAGAAAAAGCCGCCGCCCTTCGGCAGTGGCTCTGTGCGCGTGCGGATTACGGCTATCTGTTCGATGCCGAGCAGCCGGATCACTTCCGATACGCGGTGTTTATCTCGCAGCTCAATATAGAGGAAGTGATTCAATTTGTCGCGGCTGCAGACAGCGTGACGTCGATCGGTGCACATGCGTTTGAGGGCTGCCCAGTCTTAGAAGAGGTCATCCTCGGTGAGGACGTGACGCAGATCGGCGAAGCGGCATTTACAGATTGCCCACGCCTAATGAATGTGACGCTGTTGTCCGACACCATTTCCGCGAACGGCGCATTTCCGGACGATCGCATGGACTGGATGCTGATACGGTCGGCGCTGACAGAGCGTTTCAGGTCGTGAACGGCAACATGTTCTCCCGCGTGCATGAGCCGGTGCTCCGTATTACAACGAGCCATTTGACATTCAGCGTCAGATGTGTGTCCCGCCTGCCCAGTGCGGAAACGGTCGAACTGTTGTTCAACCCCGTCGAGCGCATGATCGTCGTACGTCCCTGTGCACCCACCGGATCACCCGAACGCCATGCCGTGGAACGCGGCGGGCAGAGGCGCGTCTGCGCTGTGTAAAACGATCTATGACAGCATGGGCTGGGATGCGGACTATGCGTACCGGATTCCCTGTCAAACGGTTACGCATCAGCGTTTGCCGCCGAAGCTGGCGGCGCTGCCGGAAGAGCCGAACCGCAACGTTGACGAGCTGTCCTACGCCTACTGGCTCGGCTACATTTACCGATGTGAATGTCTGCTGCACGAGGAATCGAGCCGTATGGTCTACGGCGCTTTTCAGGAACCGATCATGCGCGAAGCGTACCGGAAACTGATGGACAGTCCCATGGGACAAATGAATCTGGTTGATACCGCGCCGGATATCTGCGCCGAGCTCGACAGACTGCTCGTGGAAAAGATATGGCCGGCGAACAAAAAACGGCAGCAGCGCCTGCAGGAAAAAGAACTTGAAAGACCAAACCGAAAAAACGATGAGGAGGACGATTGACCATGGCAGAACCTATGCAAAACTGGACGCAGCCGGGGCAAAGTTACCGACCGCCGGTCATGCAGCGGCCGCCGTATCCGGGTGCGCCGCAGCAGCCGAGACCGATGAATATTCCGTTCGTCAGCACGCTGAGCCGCGAGGAACGGCAGGAAGCAAAACGGCTGGCCGAGGAAGCGAGCTTCAGCTTCGACGGCTATCAGGTCGTGCGGCGGGAATTCATCTCCCACCGCTATGATCCCGCGATGACTGTTCGCGGAGACAGTATCACGTTCAACAATTCGTGCATCACGAAGCTTGAGGACGCGACGTACATTCAATTCCTGATCAACCCTGTCGAGCGCAAACTCGCGATCCGTCCCTGTGACGAGGGCGCGCGGGACGCGGTTCGCTGGTGCGTTGTGCGCGGCGACAAACGCAAAAGCCGTGAGATCAAATGCCGACCCTTTACAGAGAAGCTGTACGAATTGATGGGCTGGGATCCGCGCTACCGCTACAAATTGCAGGGCATGCGCATCATCCACAACGGTGAAACGCTGTATCTGTTCGATCTGGACGCGAAAGAAGCGTTCCTGCCGCAGACCAAAGACCCTGAAACGGGAAAGCGCAAAGCGCCGAAGGCGATCCTGCCGACCGAGTGGCAGAGCAATTTCGGCATGGACGTTGACGAGCACGCCGCTTCCACGCGGATCGACCTGACAGAAGGCTTTGTCGCCCCGGAGATGCGTACATCGCAGGAACCGGAGCACATGCATGAGACTGCGGAGGTGACGGTATCGCCGGCGACAGCGAACTATCAGCTTCGCAAGTGCAAAACATGATGATCAGACTCAAAGCCAAAAGGCTGATTAGAAGGATCGAAAAATCTGCCGGAAAGTCCGCACGCTATGTGTTTAACCTATCCATGCCGCTTTTGACGGAAAAAATTACTCCGCGGACGTTCACGAAGCGATTTATTTGCTGCGGGAGGACGATCGCTCTAAAAAGAACTGGCGGCTGGCGAAACTGCTCAAGACCTATTTGCCCGCCGGAATGATTATCTCGCATCAATGCGTGGAGTACCGTGATGAAGAATAGCTCAGACGCGAGTTGACGCTTCCTGAGCGGATGGGCATCATCACCAAAATACAACCCGGTATTTATCGAATCAACAAAAGAAGAGCATACAAATTGCCGGAGCTGAGCGAAACACAGAAAAAACTGCTTTCAGAGTTATATTGCGCATGAAGCGTTCGGAAGCCAGGACTTTACGTCGGAAATGTACATCGCTACGTTGCGGTATACCGCTACGAACGCCTATGCCTCGCTGCAGGAACTGGCGCTGATGAGCGTTGTGGATCGACGGAAAACCAAAGAAGGAAATCAGTATCATTTGCTGGTCAATCCCAAGGACAACCCCGAATGCTTTGCGTCGGCGGCGTGAAAGGAGAACCACAATGTACAGGATGATCATGGACTTTGACAATGATGAAATACGGATCCCGAAGGACGTTGCGAAGGCGCTCGACATGCCGCCCGACTTCGGATGGTACGTCCATCGCGACGACCGGCAGATAGCGATTACGCGCTACATGGATCCCGATTACTTGCGAATTCGTGCAAGAACAAAAGTACACTACTTGCATTTTCGTGCAAATATATAAAACTCTTACTTGCATTTTCGTGCACGATGTGACATAATAGGGATAGTGAAAATATGAAAAGGAGGACGAAGCGCATGCTGAGACGCAAGATTTACGATGAGCTTCTGGAATGGAAACACTCCAGCAAGGGACAAACCGCTGTCATGATTGACGGAGCACGGCGCGTTGGAAAAAGTTTCATTGCCGAAACATTTGCCCGGCAGGAATACCGGAGTTATATCCTGATCGACTTTGGTAACGCACCGCAGGATATTCTGGATCTGTTCCTTTATGACAGTGCGGATTTGGATTTATTTTTTGCCAAGCTTTCCGCGTTTTACTCCACGGTATTATATCAGCGTGATTCACTCATCATATTTGACGAGGTGCAGCAATTTCCCAGAGCGCGTCAGTTGATTAAATACCTGGTTGCGGACGGACGCTATGATTATCTGGAGACCGGTTCTCTCATACGGCTGAAAAAGAATACAGAAAACATTATTATACCGTCGGAAGAAGAGCACAAAGAACTGCACCCTTTAGATTTTGAAGAGTTTCTCTGGGCTATGGGAGATGAAGCCACATACCCGCTGATTCAGAAATACTATGAAATGAAGAAACCGTTAGGACAGGCACTGCATCGAAAGATCATGAATGATTTCAGGCAGTACATTTTGGTAGGAGGAATGCCGCAGTCTGTGTTGGCGTATTTAAACGGAAAAGATTTTGCCGCTTCGGATACGGTAAAGCGACGCATACTGCAGCTGTATCGGGACGATATTACCAAATTTGCATCGGGATATGAGGAGAAGGTGTTTGCTGTCTTTGACGGGATCCCCGGACAGCTTTCCAAAAAAGAAAAGAAGTATATGCTGTCCTCTATCGATACGAACGCCCGATTTCGCTCCTACGCAGATTCTTTTATTTGGCTGCGTGAAGCGATGATTACCAATACCTGTTTCAACGCAACCGATCCCAGCGTCGGACTGGCAATGAGCGAAGATCATGCTACGCAGAAGTGTTATCTGGCAGATACCGGCTTGTTGATCACACAAACATTTATGGACGGCAGTTACACGGATAATGAACTGTATCGGGCTGTTTTATTTGACAAGTTGAATATCAACGAGGGCATGATTATGGAAAACGCTGTGGCGCAAATGCTCCGGACAAAACGAGAGAGATTGTTCTTTTACTCCCGTAGTGATGTTGTTCACAGAGAAAACCATATGGAGATAGATTTTTTGATTAAACAAGGAAAAAAGATTTCTCCGGTGGAAGTAAAATCTGCCAGCTATCGCGCACATTCATCTCTGGACAAATTCCGGAAGAAGTTTTCTGCAAAAATCGGAACGCCTTATATTCTGTACACAAAAGATGTTATGGAAAAAGACGGCGTTTGGCATCTGCCGCTGTATATGGCAGAATTACTTTAAATGATCCGGAGTTTTTGCTCGGATTTCTTTTCGCCGGTGCGCCTATTATACCATGTCGTCAAAGTAAAACAATAGCCCGGAAGTCAGGTTCTGACCCTAATAGTTGACCCCTGCAATAATTCAATTATGGAAAATATATGACGCCGCTGAATTTTTGAAACAAAGAAATCAGCGGCTTATCCCCGTTACAAAAAACGGGGCTTTATTTTTTGCCCCCCGGATGCGTATGCCTCGCACGCTTTTTTCGCCTTTTTTGAACTCATGCGGACATTTTGCGTGAAGATTAGCGAACGTTCGCGGACTTCTGCGGACTCGTGCGGATTGTTTCACGGAATTTTGGCACATTGTATCAAAATACGTGCGTTTTGCCACGCCGGACGACTATTTTGATGCCCGGTTTGAGCGGCGGCATAACGCTCACGCTGAACATTGAGAACTTCCACAACTACAGAGCGGAGGATATCGACGAGTTGGCCGATGAACTGTCTGTAATCCTCGCGTCTAAGATGAACAGAAAGGCGGCGGCGTTCTGATAAAGCTAAGGAGCAAGGTTTTTGACGCCTTGCTCCATGTTAGGATATTTCTGTGGTTTATTGCAGTTCGACGCCCCACCCGCCGGCAAGATAGCGGCGAAGGAGTACGACGTCCTTAAGGTTGACGACACCGTCGCCGTTGACGTCGCTGTTCCGTTGATCGACCGTGACATCCCATCCGCCAGCCAGACTGCGCGCGATATTCGCTACATCCTGCAGCGTGATCTCTCCGTCGCCGTCCGCATCGCCGGGCGTATGCTTGATAACCGTCAGATCCGCGCCGACGATCGTCAGCGGTACGGCATGTAAATCCATATCAAACGTTGACGCCTCGTCATAGGCCAGCATAACAGTCGTTTGCCCTGCGGGTGCGGTGTCCTTGACCGTGAAGGTCAATGTCAGGATCGTTCCGGTTTCGGTATGCGGTTCATGCGTGAGCGCGTCCTCCCACAGGATCGAATACGGCATGGCGGACAGCTCTTTGCTGCAGGTCGTGCTGCCGCTTTGCAGCATCCCGCCCGTTTCAACGCCTTTCAACGTCAGTACGTCGGCGTCGTAGGAAAGACTAAGCGTCATGCCGGCAAGACCGGGATTCTGCGTCAGGTCTACCGTTACCGTGAACGTATCGCCCGTATAGACCGGCTCTGATGGGGCAGTCAAGACAAGAACAGCCGGTTCGATCTGCAAGCAGGGAGTTGTACGCGTTTCTGCCGCGCCGCAGACCGTGCATGTGCGCGTTTCCGTGCCTTCCTCCGTCGTCGTCGCGCTCATCGTCACCGCCCATTCGCCAAAGGTATGCGAACCGGGTGCCGGGATAATATCCGTATATGTATAGCCGCAGACGGAGCAGGTATAGACGTTCTGCCCGTCTTCGGTACACGTCGCCGGCGTCTGCACGCAGTCAAAGGCATGCATCTCGTGCGGCGCGAAGTTCGCCGTGACGGTGACGTTGCCGCAGAAACAATCCGATGTATAGGTGTAGGAACCGTCCGATTGCAGCGTCATCGTGCGCGTGAACTGCGAGTTCTCCGATTCAGGCGGTGTGAATTCCCATCCGGCAAATACATACCCCGTGTCAGGCACAGGCGTAAGACCCGTGATGATCTTCGGCGCATCGTAACTGACCGTGAATATCTGTGAATACGGCTGATAGACGCCCGCGCCGGTCACAGATCCGTATTCGCCCGCCTCGACGGACACGATCTCCGCCGGACAGCGATAAAGGAGGATGCCGGTCTCATCCGGATCGTACTGCACGGGATGCAGCTGCACGACGCCCTGCGTATCCACCAGCACAAAGCTCTCGCTTCCTTCCTCCAGCATCTGCTGCACGGAGACTGTCGAGACGCCGTTGCCGTCCGCCAGGATCACGCCGGTAACTTTGCCCAAAAGCGTGCTGTCCGGCAATCCGGAAATGCCCTCGCCCGTGATCCAGACATTCGAGCATGTATAGGTCGAATCCGCACCGCCGATCAGGGACGGCGCATGACACGCGTTGTTCGTGAAACAGTTGGTCACGCGGCAGTTCGCCGCACTGCCCGCAAGCAAACCATCGGGCGACTGATTCATATACTCGATCACATAGATGCTGATGTTGTCCAAAATACAGTTTTCCGCCCGGCCGACGGCGCCGCCGCTCGTGTATGCATCGCTGCTGCATTGGATACAATTCCCGTATCCGAGATCAATGTTCAGATTGCGGATCGTGGAATCGGTCACCAGACCGAACAAACCTGCATATTCGCTGCCAAGGATACAATACGCTTCATTTCTGGCATTGATCGAAATGGTTTTCCCGCCGCCGTCATAGACTGCGTTGTGCATGACGGAAACCGGCGTCGGTTTCGTCCAGCCGTCCCATAATTGCGCCTGACAGTATGCATATCCTTGCGTCCCGTCCGTAATCAAATGATTGTCTTCATCCATATAGCAGAAGAAAGCGATATCCGCCGTCTGCGTGAAGTAGACGGGATCGCACGGCAGATTGTTGCCGTAAGCCGCGTAGAAATCGTCGATGTGGTCGAAGTCCGCCGCGGTCGAGATCAGGAACGGGTCGCTTTCCGTGCCGTACCCGCCGGAGAAGAAGCCGTATCCTGCCGGAATGACCGCGGTCGTGCGTGTTTCCGATGCGCCGCAAATCGTGCATGTGCGCGTCTCTTCACCCGGCGTCGAGACCGTTGCCGGTGTTGTGATTTCCCAGTTCCCGAAGGTGTGCGCGTGCGTCGAGTGCGCCGAACAGACCGCGAACGTAAAGTCTCGCTGCGCATTTGCGGCTGTCACAGCCTGCTGCACGGCACTGTTCGGCAGATCGCAGCAGACGGTCAGCGTATCTGGACACCCGGAGAACACATTTCCGCCCGCCTGTGCAGCTTGCGGCACGTGTACCGTTTGCAGCGTATCGCCGCAGACATTGTTGCCGATCACGCGAACCGTATGCGGCAGGATCAGCGTTTCCACAACTGCGTTCATCTGCGGGTTCTGGCTGTACCAAAAGGCAAACTTTTGCTGCAGATAATCGGAAGATGTGATATTATGTGGGGCATTTTCCCAATCGAAATTAAAGCTTTGGTTCATCAACGCCGGATCATCCGGTTGCAGAACCGCGCGCACAGGTAAGCCGTTGATCGTGTCGGGGATAGTCAGCGTATGTGTACTGCTGTCGTATGCATTGCCGTACGGCGTGTCAAAAGAATGTATCGGGATCTCGTCGCGGAACAGATAATCCGCGTCGACGCCGACAATGGCAACGCCGTCGTCATACGGGCAGCAAAGGAACGGGGCGGTATCGGTATCGTCCGGAGCGAACGTACACGAGACGTCCAGATGGACGATGCCCGGCTCGTACATCGTTCCGGTTTGCGCTTCGTTCCAGATGTAGACCGGGATGCGGTAGATCCGTCCCGCCTGCAGGTGAACCGGAACGCCTTGGTCTGTGCCCGAATAAGTCGGCGTGACGTAATTGCCCGGCATAGCCCAGCCTTCTTCCGGTTCGATGATCCCGTTCCGGTTAACATCCGTATATGTTCCGCTGTCGGTGAGCGGATAATACCCCTGCTGCGAATTGCAGGCGATGATCTGTGCCTGCGGGTCGTTGGAGATTACGTCCAATCCGTACCCGTACATGTCGTTCAGATTCAGCATACAGTAGATGCTCGGCGCACCGTGCAGTGCGACGTTGAAGAACACGGTGCAGTCACACGGCGCTTTGACAAACAGATACTGCGGACGGAACATCTGCTCAAACGGATCGAAAGGGGAGACGGACGCTTGCAGAATCATCGACCCGTCCGGTGTTTCTTCCAAGCGGCCGTAGTATGCTTGCCGTGTATTCGGATTAAAAGAAACAGGCGTGCCGAGCATGGACATCCAGTCGCACAAAATCCGGTCATACAGTCCGTAATTCGTGCCGACGTAATCGTCTCCGAAGTCTGCATTATAGAATGCCGCCAGATCTGACAACCAGACCGCAGACCCCTGCATCCCGTACGGCATCGGCTCGTCAGACAGCGCAAAAAGCATCCGGTCACCGCCGTTCGCCGAAGAGGTGACGCTCACGCGCATTTCTGTGACGCAGGCTGAAGGCAGAAGGACAGGTTCGTAAAACACTGACGAGGACAGAGTTGTGACCCAGTAGACGTCGGCTCCCGGCAGACGGTACAGCGTCGTCGGCTTGGATGTGTACTGCGGAGTCGGCAGATTGAGCTGCATATTCCAGTAATGATCCCAATCCGTGCTTCGCATCTGAAAATCACAGAACCAGAGCATGCCGCCGTCCGGCGAGCTGTACGAACTGTCCGGTGTGCCGGTCAGCCATCCCGCCGGAACGGTCGATCTGATATACTGCCGAATGCCCTCTTCCGTGAACCATACGGTGCCGTCCGAAGAATAAACGGTTAATCCGGCACCGTCATCAACATATGGCGTCCATGTGCATGCACGCACGTTTACCCACACATTGCCGTCGACCGAGTACAGACGGGACTCGAAATCTTGCGGCCAGACGGCAAGCGCCGGCGTTAGCAGACTGCACACCATTGCTGCAGTGAGCAAAAGGGATACCGCGGCTTTTCTGAAGTACTTCATGTTGGTTCCTCCTTTTTGATTTCTGTTCACTATCCTTCAACGCAACCAAGTTTTTAATTAATTGCACAATTATACCAAACATACTATTTAATTATATCTATATTTATATCTATATTTATGGATGTTGTCAAGTGAACCGGAGTCAATAGACACATTTTGAGAGTGAATCCGCACAGTAATGCACATTCTGTATTTACTGGATTAGAATGCATACTTTAAATAATGTGTTTATTGTTGCATATATGCCCAAGACATTCTACGCAACGATTTGGCATGCTGCGTGAAACGATATTTCGCAATGGAACGCAGAAGCCCAACGGAGATAATTATGAACAACTTTTATTTCAACGGCTATTACAGCTATGAAATGGGGCTGATCGTAGAGGAGAAATCTATCTACAATGGCCCCCAGCCGGACTTCGAGCTGATCTCCGTGCCAGGTCGGGACGGCGACGTCATTCTTGACCACAACCGGTACAAAAACGTGGAAGTGTCGTATACCGTTTCCTTCATCGGGACAAAAGAAAAAGCCGCCGCCCTTCGGCAGTGGCTCTGTGCGCGTGCGGTCTATGGTTATTTGTCGGATTCCTATCAGCCGGATCACTTCCGGCATGCGGTGTTTGTCTCGCAGCTCGATATGAGGAAGTGATGCACAACGTCGGGCGGGCAAAGCTGACGTTCTCCTGCAAGCCGTATCTATACCGCAAGGACGGTGTGTACGCGGAGAAGTATACGCAGCCCGATTTTACGCTGACGAACCCGGAACAGTACCGTTCTGTTCCCGATATCACGGTTTACGGCACCGGAAACATCTATCTGAACATCGGGTACAACCAGTATTACATGGAGGACATCCGCAGCCAGATCATTCTGGACGGCGAACTGATGCACGCCTATTCTGGCACCACGCCGCTGAACGAAAAGATCCGCTTTACGGAGTTCCCGTACCTCCGTCCCGGCGACAACCAGATCTCCTGGGGCGGCACCGGCACCGTGCGCTCTGTCTACATTGCGCCTAACTGGCGGACGTTGTAACCGGCGAAAGATTCATTCTTGACTATCGTTGATCAGAGTCTTCCGAGCGAACCGTATCCGAAATTGCTCTGATTTCCGTATGCTGTGCTCTTCGGAGTGTGCGTGAGCGTGATTTGAACCGTTTTCTCTGTATACTTGTTTCCGTCAAGCACCTGAACCGTCACATCGACCGTTTCGCCGGCAGCGTAGTACTGCAAACGATTTTCCAGATTGGAGAAGCTTGTAACGCGAATGCCGTCAAAATGCGTCAGAATGCTTTTGGGTGTGATGCCGGCGTTCTGCAGCGGGCTGTCACTGTAAACAGCGGTCAGATAAATGCCCTGCGGGATACCGTAAGCAGACGAAACACTTGCGGTGATATCTTCGCCGTTGATGCCGAGATAGGCAGCGTTTTCGTCCGAGACCTTTTCTCTGGTTGTGCGGTTCATCAGATCTTCGATGATGGGCATTGCCATGGTAATGGAGATCGCGTATCCCATGCCCTCCACTTCGGTGGAGCTGAATTTGGCGGAATTGATGCCGATAACCTCACCGTTCATATTCACCAGTGCGCCGCCGGAATTACCCGGATTGATAGCTGCGTCCGTCTGGATCATAATGGCGTCCGTGTCGTCGATCTGCCGGTTCAGCGCACTGACGATGCCGGTCGTCACGGACTGACCGTATCCAAGCGCATTGCCGATTGCCACGACCTGCTCCCCGACTTTCAAATCATCGGAATCGCCGACCGTTGCAACCTTAATGGCATCTGCCGTTTCCTCGTTGATATCCGTCAGTTTAACGGAAATCACGGCAAGATCGTTATCCGGATCGGTGCCTTTAATCGTTGCTTCGCATACCTCGTTATCCACGAAACATACGGAAAGCGTGGTTGCTTCATCCACGACGTGGTTGTTTGTGACGATCAGCAATTCACTGCTGTTTTCACCGATGATGATGCCGGTGCCGCTGCTTTGCGACTGCTGTGTCTGCGACCGCCCCATGCTGAACATACCGAAGTAACTTTGCACTTCCTGCACGCTGATATTCGTGATGGAGACCATCGCGGGCATCATGCCCTCGGCGATGTCGCTGACGTCGAGTGTTTGGGTTGCTTCTGATGCGTTTGCCGAATACGAAACCGTGGACAGACCGACGGTTGACTGCTGCGCCGATACGGAATTTGCGCTGACGGCTGATTCCTTCTTCAAAAGCGCACCGGTTCCCGCAAACGCTGCGGCGGCGGCAGAACCGAAAAGTATGCCGCACATAATCAGAGCAAGGACTGCTTTCAATCGGTTTCGACTTTTCTTAGATGCTTTTGCTGTCTCCGCGTTATAGAGACTGATTTCCGTTCCGTTTGAATAATTGTTTTGATACATGATTAACGCCTCCTTTGTCCACAGCATAACAGCGCAACTTAAAATGTACCTAAAGCTTTCCTGTTTTTTCTGTGAAAAAAAAGAGACATCCTTTTAGGTTTCGGTCATTCTAATCTCCATCTTCTCCGTCAGATCCCGATAGCTTTTGTCGAACTGCGCCTGTGTGATGGCGTGCTTGGACAAAAACAGTTTCAGCGTCTCGACCTGATGGCGGTACGGTTCTTCGTTCGGTAGCTTTCCTGCGGGAGAGGCTCTTTTTATGCATTGTAATGACGAGCATTTATTCGGTTTCCTTGATGAGCACAGCGGAATTTACCTGCATATCAAGCGTCAGATCCTTGGTCATTCCAACAAATTCGCCGTTGTGCTGCGCATCAAGAATATAGAGTTCATATGTTCCTGTTTTGCCGAAATCCGGGCGTACGGTTTTGTTCGGCGCGTCGTCCCGGTCGTTGTAATAAACGACCGCCGCGAGGATCTTGCCGTCTTCGTCCGCTCCGCAGAGCGAATAGACGTTCTCTATCGTATTCTCGGCGCGGATCTCCCCGCGCATCGCGTAAAACATCCCGTACCAGTACAGCGGATAATAACCGGGCAATTTCTCATAGGTATAAAAATCGAAGACTCCGTTGAAAACGGACGGTCGCGTGTCGTAGTACATCAGCATATCGATGCTCGATTTTTGCGCCTCGCATATACATGCCAGCGCGAACGCCGCGCCCTTGACGCCGTGGATCGTCTTGACGGACTCCAGAAAGTCCTCCGTCCAGCCCTTGACGTAGTTCCATTCGTTGAGGATGCTCTCGGCTTGGGGGTATCCGTGACTGTCGAGCATTTTCCGCAAGCGCTCTGCGCGCTGCATGATTTCGGACGGCCCTGTACAGTAGATATGCCAGGAGAAAAAGTCCAGAGGCACGTTTCGTCTGCGCATTTCGGCAAGGAACGCGTCCGCCCAACTTTCATCGAACGCCAGCGCAGGACCGCCGATCTTCAGGTCAGGAAAGCAGTTTTTCAGATGGCGCACTGCCGTCGCATAAAAATCGAAGAACTGCGCCGCAGTTCCGCCCCACGTGCGCTTGTTTGCTGCGTCGTCGGGATCCAGGTCCGGCTCATTCCAAATCTCCCAATACCGGATGTTCAGACGAAGGCCGTCCGCCCAGCCCTCGTTGTAGTGCCGGATGATGTGTTCGCAGATCACCGCCCATTTCAGGAAGTCTTTCGGCGGGATCGTGCCATGTTTTTTGATTTGATGCTCGATGGTCTGCCCGAGCCGGAAAAAGGTCTCGGTGCCGGCATCGAGGCAAACGAGGATACTCTCGTCCGTACAGGCAAAATCGTAGGACGAAGGATCGTAAGGGTCGGCGTCGAAATCCGGAAAAATACAGGTAATGTCGTGGCTGTACGGGCCGCCGTAGATCCCGCAGACTGCGGAATCATGGTTGCGGCTGAAGGGGATACACGCCGCCTTGTAGTCCTCCAGATTGCAGCGATACTGGTCGTCTGCATGCCTTCTGTGCCACGGCCCCCCGTTGACGGCGTTCAGGTTTTTAAACGGCTTTCCTGTCTTTGATAAATCAAATCTCAGCGTTTCCATAGGCGCTCTTTCCCGGACCCTCTGATCATAGGTCTCGTATTGTTATTTTTGCGGTTCCGTTCGTCGTTTGCCAAAAGCGGAGCGAGAACCGTTTGCACCGCCCGTTTTTGCCGTTTTCGGGGAGTGACGTCCTCGTTTCAGACGGGCTTTTTCCGTATTTGGACATACTGTATTGCAAAACCTCGGCTTTGCCGTCTTTCATCACAGTTTCCGTTTCGCCTGTGTAACGCATTCCGCTCGAATGCAGCGTGACGACTCCAAACGAAGCGGTCTCTGCGGCATCATCCGTTGTTTTGCAAAACAGCATCTGATCGACCTCCTTTATTCGGCAGCCTTTTTCATATGCATCTTCTCCGTCAGATCGTGATAACTTTTATCAAACTGCGCCTGTGTGATGGCGTGCTTGGACAGAAACAGTTTCAGCGTCCCGACCTGACGGCGGTAGAGTTCTTCATTCGTATGCTTCTCTTTCGGGAGAGGCTCTTTTTTATACATTACAAATCACGCTTTCAAAGGAGGTGAGCCTACATGGTACATTGGCGGTTTTCGTACCGCCAGCTGTATTGGAAACGGCTTATGAAGTATGTACGTCTTTGGCTGGAGCAGTGGTGATTCTTATTTCGCTATGGTTGCGGTCACGTTTATCCAGTATTCCGTTTGTTTTCGATCTGTCCTGCCATAGAATAAAGTCAATCTTTTTGACGTCAGATATGCCGTTGTCTGGAAATCTCTTGTCAAACAAGTGGATGAGAGATTGAGCCTCTGTTGTAGACAGATAATCATAGAATCTATCCTCATACATCTCGTATCTTTGACAACAAGCGCTCTCGCGATCCTTAATCGACGCATGCGGAGCTTTTATTCCAAAGTGTCTGCTGGTTACGATACTATCCCATATTGGGTGCAGAGGATTGATGGTATGTACCAGTTTGCTGGAAAATGACATTTCGTAACTGCAGCGGATATGTTTTACACGCTCTATTGCCATCCGAAACGATATATTTCGCGTTGCTTTAAGCTGTTCCATAATAATAAAATAATGCTTTGCAAAATCATCTGAATAAAATCTGCGCATTTGATAAAAGTCTCGGAAAATGCGTTGGAATTCTTCATCCTTCGATACGTTTGTTTTCTGAAGCCTGTCCATAATATATTTGTACTTTTCTAACCCTTTAGCCATTTCGGGTTTATGAAGTATGGCGTCTGCTTCTGAATACGGTATTATTCTCATGCCATCACCCGCCTGATCATTTTTATACAGTATACCACACCCATCCCAATCCCGCAACTGTGAGGTGAAATAATTTGATTCCCATTCTGATGCAGAATGATACGGTTGTCGGTTTCCTTGCGGACGCTTTGTCCTGCGTCGTGACCGAGGAACGTAACGGCGTATTCGAGCTGACGCTGACCTATCCCGTCACGGGCGCGCTGTTCGATAAGTTGCAGATCGACCGCTTTGTCAAAGCAAAGTCCAACGACACCGCCGACCTGCAGTTGTTCCGTATCTATGAAGTGACCAAGCCGATGAACGGCGTCGTGACCGTCAACGCGGAGCATGTGTCCTATGCGCTGTCGAATTTCCCCGTGGATGAAATCAACATCACCGGAACGGCGACGCAGGCGATCAACGCGGTGCTGTCCGACGTGACCTACGATCTGGACTATTTCGATAAGGTCAACCCGTTTATGGTTGCGACCGCCGACATGGACGCGGTCAAAGCGTTTTCGTTCAAGATCGGCTCGGCACGCGCCGCGCTCGGCGGCACAGAAGGGTCTATCCTCGACGTGTACGGCGGAGAATACGAGTTCGATAACTACACCATCCGTCTGCACAAGAACCGCGGCAGAGACACCGGCATCGTGATCGCCTACGGTAAAAACATGACCGACATCAAAGTGACGACATCCCTTGAATCGGCGTATACGGCGCTGTATCCGTATGCCATCAAGGACGATGTGCTGTACGTCGCCAACGTCTGGGAATATGATACGGAACCGACGCTGACGTTCATCGAGTATGATCCGATCATGCCGGTGACGAACAACGCCGGTATCGCGGACAGGATGCTGATCCGGGACTTCACAAACGAATTTGTAAAGGACGAGACCGTCTCAAACCGGACGCTTGCGGAAAAGGCGGAAAAGTGGCTGCAGAAACATGACATCAACAGCCCGTCCGTCAACGTGACGGTCTCCTTTGTGCAGCTGTGGGAATCGTCGGAATATGAAGAGCTGAAAGCGCTGGAACAGGTGTCGTTGTGCGACTGGGTGACGGTACGCCATAAAGACCTCGGCATCGATATGAAAGCGCAGGTCGTGAAAACGGTCTACGACACAATCGCCGAGTGGTACAACAAGATCGAGCTGGGATCGGCAAAGGCGAACTTCGGCGATACGATCCGGCAGGCAGCCAATGACCTGACGAAACTCGTGCAGTCCATCGATACGGCGGCGATATCGTCACAGATCACGCGGGAGTACCAGGCGGCGATCCAGCGCGCGACAAAAGCCATCACCGGTGCGGAATACGGCGCGGTGCGTTTACCTCAGCGTCACGGATTCGGAATGCACGGTTTATGTGGATCTCAACGCCGGGGATATTTTTTCCAACGGCGTGCAGGTCAAATCGACGGAGGATATCAAGCGGAACATAGCGGAATCCGGCTCGGTTCTGGATGCAATCCGCAACAGCAAAATCTACACATACAACCTGATATCCGAACCGGTCGCTCCGGTGCAGATGCATATGACGCAGCCAAATGGCACCGACAGCCCGGCGCCCGACCCGGAAGAAGGCGTCGTCGTTGCGCAGAGCGAAGAAGAAACGCTGAACGGCGCGTCGGCACCCGAAGTGTCGGATCACGTCAGCACAGGATTTGTCATCGACAGAGAAACGCCTGACGCGGTACTGTCAGAGGACGGCGCGCACATCGACCTTTACGCGATGGCCGCTCTCAACTGGCGCGCCACGCAGGAGCTTCTCGAAAGAATAGAACGGTTGGAAAGAAACAATAAATTATTTTAATGTAACTATTGACATTACATCACGAATATGGTATACTGTGCCTGTCAGATGAAACAGCGGCGGTTACACCTGCTGTGCATCGACAAATAATTTGCCGGATAGACACCGGCGGAAAGAGGTATACGCATGAAAATCGCAGTAGTGGCAGCAGCAGGCAAAGCAGGCAGAAAAATCGTCCGTGAAGCAGCGGACAGGGGCATGGATGTGACAGCATTTGTCCGTACTGCGTCAGAAATCGACGGTGCACACACAACAGTCGTGCGTGACATCTTCGATTTAACAGCAGAAGACTTTGCAGGTTTTGACGCCGTTGTGGACACATTCGGCGCATGGACGCCGGAAACGCTCCCGCAGCACAGCACTTCCCTCGCACACCTTTGCGACATCCTCTCCGGCACGGACGTTCGTCTTTTAGTCGTTGGCGGCGCAGGCAGTCTGTATGTGAATGCAGAGCATACGATTTGCGTTTCTGACACGCCGGATTTTCCCGACGCATTCAAACCGCTGGCAGCCGCAATGGCGAAAGCGCTCGGCGAGCTTCGTGCGCGCAAGGACGTGCAATGGACATACATCAGCCCTGCCGGTGATTTTCAGGCCGACGGTGAAAGAAGCGGCAAATATATTCTCGGCGGCGAAGAACTGACGCTCAACGAAAGAGGCGAGAGCATCATAAGCTATGCCGATTATGCGGTTGCGATGGTCGACGAAATCGAAAGCGGCAATCACATCGGACAGCGCATCAGCGTTGTCCGCGCATGAATTCCGTCTGTCTGCAAACAGAATGTAACCGTTGCACTTACAAATCTTTTGTGCTACAATAGCTTTGTACAGAGGAGGAGACGGTTATGCAGATTTCAAGCAGATTTACGATTGCGCTGCACATCTTTACATGTGTCGATGTGTTCAAGGACGAATACAAGGTTACAAGCGAGTTCCTTGCCGGAAGCATCAACACGAATCCCGTGATCATCCGAAAGATCCTCTCGCAGCTTAAAAATGCTGGCCTGATCACGGTCGCAAGAGGAACCGGCGGGATCAAGTTGACGAGAGAATTGTCGGAAATCACATTCTTTGATGTGTATGAAGCGATCGGCGCGGTTGAAAACGGCGACCTGTTCCACTTCCATGACAGCCCGAATCCGCAGTGTCCGGTAGGCAGAAACATTCACGCATTGCTGGACGGTAAGCTCAAAGCGATACAAGGCGCAATGGAAGATGAAATGCGCAAATACACGCTGCTCGATCTGCGCAGCGGCATGACAGAGTTTCTGGCAGAAGAAAACAAGTGACAAAGGCGCTCCGGGAACAGATTGTTTTCGGGGCGTTTTTCGGGAGGAAAACATGGACGCATCGAATTATCTCAACTTCATTGTCCGCAATATCCACACAACAATCGTCGCGACGGTGGACGACGAAGGTCTGCCCGTGACGGCCGCCATTGATATGATGGACTTTGATGAGAGCGGGCTGTATTTTCTTACGGCAAAAGGAAAAGGCTTTTACGACAGATTGAAGAAACGCGGCGTCCTTGCACTGACCGGGATCAAGGGAAATGACACAATGTCACGGGTCGCCGTGTCGATCAAAGGCAAAGCGGAAGAGATCGGTTCAGACGTTCTGCCGCGGCTGCTTGAAAAGAACCCGTATATGTACGATATCTATCCGACAGAGGAATCACGAAAAGCGCTGACTGTTTTCCGTATTTTTGAGGGAAGCGGCGAATGGTTCGATCTGTCCAGGAAGCCGATCGAGCGTGTGTCATTTTCTTTCGGCGGCAAAACAGCCGAACCGGAGAGGTACTATATCACGGACGCCTGCATCGGCTGTGAAACCTGTGGCGCGTTTTGTCCGCAGAACTGTATTGATTTCAGCAATGTTCCCGCTGTGATCAAACAGGAACACTGCCTGCACTGCGGGAACTGTATGCAGAACTGTCCTGTCGGAGCAGTAGAAAGAAGGTGAAGCTATGACACACACGGAAAAGAGAGAATACCTGATCAAAACACTTTTGTCGGAGCAGCCGCGATACAGAGGCATCACGGTTCCCGCAGATGAATATGCACAGAAAAACCTGCTGCGGTCTCTGATGAACATCCGCACGCCCGCGCCGCTCGGCGACGAGTATTGCAGGATCGAAAGCGAATATCTGCGCGAAGAAACGGCGGCAAAGGGTATTACACGGATTACAGACCTGCATCCGGTCGAGAACGGACTTTATCTTTGGCAGGGCGACATCACGACGCTGGAATGCGATGCGATCGTCAACGCCGCTAACGCGCAGATGCTCGGCTGCTTCCGACCGCTGCATACCTGCATCGACAACTGCATTCATACCTTTGCCGGTCTGCGGCTGCGCAACTACTGTGACGAGATCATGCGCAAACAAGGATTTGAAGAACCGACCGGACAGGCGAAGATCACGCCCGCGTTCAATCTCCCGTGCAAATATGTACTGCACACCGTCGGTCCGATCGTGGAAGGCAGATTGACGGAAACACAGAAAAAGCAGCTTGCGTCCTGCTACACAGCCTGCCTTTCTCTGGCAGAGAAAAACGGGTGCAGAAGCGTCGCGTTCTGCTGCATTTCCACGGGCGTGTTCGGTTTCCCGCAGAGACATGCGGCGCAGATTGCGGTTCAGACTGTGCGCGCATACAAAGCAGCCGCACACAGCGATATCGAGGTGATATTCAATGTTTTCAAGGACGAAGAT
>JAFSYM010000090.1 GCA_017450005.1 Clostridia bacterium | reverse complement strand
GGCTCGGTGATGCCGCGCTCGGTACCGGCGAGCTTGGCGGTGAAGCCGGACAGGAAGTAGTACTTGGTCTGTTCGGGCGTCAGTACGGAAACGGGCGGCAGCACGCCGAACGCGTCTGCGGAAAGGAAGATCACATTCTTGGCGTCGGGACCGGAAGAAATGGGACGAACACGCTTCACGATCTTTTCGATGTGCTCGATGGGATAGGAAACGCGCGTGTTTTCGGTGACGCTCTTGTCTGCGAAATCAATCTTGCCGTCCGCGTCCACGGTGACGTTTTCGAGCAGCGCGTTGCGCTTGATGGCGTTGTAGATGTCAGGCTCGGACTCTTTGTCAAGGTTGATGACCTTGGCGTAGCAGCCGCCCTCAAAGTTGAAAACGCCGTTGTCGTCCCATCCGTGCTCGTCGTCGCCGATGAGCAGACGCTTGGGATCGGTCGAAAGCGTGGTCTTGCCGGTGCCGGACAGTCCGAAGAAGATGGCGGTATTGCCGCCTTCCATGTCGGTATTGGCCGAGCAGTGCATCGCGGCAATGCCTTTAAGCGGCAGGTAGTAGTTCATCATCGAGAACATACCCTTTTTCATTTCACCGCCGTACCAGGTGTTGATGATAACCTGCTCGCGGTCGGTGACGTTGAAGGCGACGACCGTCTCGGAGTTGAGACCGAGCTCTTTATAGTCCTCGCATTTTGCCTTGGAAGCGGTATAGACCACGAAATCTGGCGTAAAGTCCGCCAGCTCCTCTTCGGTCGGCGTGATGAACATATTCTTGACGAAATGTGCCTGCCACGCAACCTCCATGATGAAACGGATCGCCATGCGCGTATCCTTGTTGGCACCGCAGAACGCGTCGACAACGTACAGTTTCTTGCCGGAAAGCTGCTTCTGGGCGAGTGTCTTCACCTTCTGCCAGACCTCGGTGGACATCGGGTGGTTGTCGTTGGGGTATTCCGGTGTTGTCCACCAGACAGTATCTCTGGAATTGTCGTCGACTACGATATACTTATCTTTCGGGGAACGGCCGGTGTAGATGCCGGTCATCACATTCATTGCACCCAGCTCGGTCATGACGCCCTTGTCAAAACCTTCGAGAGCGGGATCGTTCTCGTCCTCAAACAGTTTTTCGTACGACGGATTGTGAATGATTTCACACACGTCGGTGATGCCGTAGCGTGCAAGATCTGTTGCTTTCATAGCGTCTTCTCCTTTTCACAAATTACAGATTTATGGTTCAAATAGTTACCATATTAATTATAGCACAGTTGAAATGATTTTTCAATAATCAATTCTGCGGATGATTGCGGGGGAGCGGCACTCAGATCAGCGCAGTGCTGAAATACCGTTCCGCGCGATCCGGCAGTACCGTGGCGATATTCTTATCGGCGCCGTATTTTTCGGCGATTTTCTTTGCTGCCCAGACGTTGGCGCCCGAGGAAGTGCCCACCAGCAAGCCCTGCACCGCGGCCAGATCGCGCGCGGTCCGGATTGCGTCATCGTCCGATACCTCGATGATGTCCGTTATGATCGAAGTGTCCAGAATATCCGGGATGAAGCCGTCGCCGATCCCCTGAATCTGATGCAGTCCCGGTTCGTCACCCAGCAGTGCGGAAACATTCCGCGGCTCGACAGCGACGATCTTGCAGTCCGGATTCTTTTCCAGCAGATACTGCGCGACGCCCTGCAGCGTGCCGCCGCTGCCGATGCCGGAGACGTATACGTCGATCGGTTTGCCGAGCTGCTCCACGAGCTCAACCGCTGTCGTGCGGTAGTGCATCTGCGGATTTGCCGGATTCTGGAACTGCTGCGGGACAAAGTATTCGGGGGAAGATGCGGCGATTTCCAGCGCCTTGTCCACAGAGCCGCCGATGCTCAGCTTCGGGTCGGTGAGCACCAGCTCCGCGCCCAGTGCGCGTATGATCTTTTTTCGCTCCTCGCTCATGTTTTCCGGCATCACGATGATCACGCGATAGCCTTTGCGCACACCGCACAGCGCAAGCCCGATTCCGGTATTGCCGGAAGTCGGCTCTATAATGGTCATGCCGGGCTTGAGCCGGCCGTCCTTTTCCGCTTCCTCGATCATGTTCAGCGCGATACGATCCTTGATGCTGCCGCCCGGATTCAGAAACTCCGCTTTCGCGTAGATATGCAGAGCGGTGGACTGCTCCAGACTGATCAGCGGCGTATGGCCGATGAGATCCAAAACGTTTGTGTAATACATATTGCCGTACCTCTTTTGATGCTTACTATAGTCATTGATGACGCATTGCTCCCGATTATAGCACAATCGTCCGCATCCCGCAACAATCCGGGAGAAAAATGTAAAAAATGTTCAGTACACAGTGGCCGCTTCGGTTGACTTCGATCAGGTTCGACTGTATAATATGTTCGGGAGGCGATGATTGTGAAACGATTCCGGGAATTATTATCCAGACCGTGGGCAGCGTATGCCTTTGCCGCGTGGGGTGCGGTCGTTCTGTATATGCTGCTGAGCCACTTGGCGCTCTTTGCCGGCTGGCTGGCCTCCCTGTGGAAGCTGCTCTCGCCCGTGGTCATCGGCGTGATTGTGGCGTATCTGCTCAATCCCGTTTCGGATTTCTTTGAATTCCGCGTTTTCAAAAAACTGAAAAAGCCCGGTGCGGCGCATCTGTGGGCGGTCATTATGACGGTGCTGTGTCTGGTGCTGGTGCTGGCGATTCTGCTTGTGGCGCTCATTCCCTCGATAGCGCAGAGCGTGAGCAAGCTGATCTCCGACTGGGACAGTTATACGCGCAAAGCGCAGGAGCTGATCGCAAAGCTTTCTGCTTTTGCAGCCGAGAGAAATATCAACGTCGATCTTTCCAAACTGTCTGCTCTGGTGGACAACGGCATGAGTGAATTGGTGGGATGGCTCAAGGGCAACTCCAAGGCCGTTCTCTCCACACTGGGCAGCGTTGGCAGCAGCGTGTCCAATTTCGCCATCGGCATTCTGTTCGGCGTCTGCTTCCTTGTGGCGGAAAAAAGTCTGGTCGGTCTTTTGGGCAAGGTTCGCGCCCTGCTTTTCAAAAAAGAGCAGATCGAGCGCAACAACGTGCTCTGGCGGCGGTTCCACAAGGTCTTTATCCGTTACGCAGGCTGCACGCTGCTCGACGCGACGATTATCGGCGTGGGCGTTCTGGTTTTCATGCTCATCATGCGCATGCCCTACGCGGGGCTGATTGCCGTGATGTGCGCGCTGACCAACATCATTCCCACCATCGGCCCCATGATCGGCAGCGCGATCGGCATATTCTTCCTGATTCTGGACAAGCCGCTCAATGCGCTTTGGTTCTTTATCTTCTGCTGTGTCTGGCAGAGCATCGACGGCATGATTATCAAACCCCGTCTGTTCAGCGACTCGCTCGGTATTCCGGCGGTCTGGACGCTGGTACTCATCGTCCTGGGCGGCAAGATCGCCGGTATGCTCGGCATCCTGCTTGCTATCCCGCTGGCGGCGATCTTCGTGATCTTCTATCACGAGGTAATCTCGCCGCGCATCGACAGGCGCATTGCAAAGCTCAACAGCGAGCAGACGGAACCGGTACAGGATACGGAACCGGCGCAGGAATGACGGCCGCCGGCGAACACACAAAACAGACCGGCGCAAAGGAGCGCGCGTCTCTTTTGCACCGGTTTTGCTTGACTTTTTTGCGGTAAGAGTATATTATGAGATTTGCAAAGGGGGCTTTTACATGAGATCGGATATCATTCATATTTCCAATGAAGGGACGGGTATGACCGAGGCTTTGCGGCAGACTGAATTGGTTTCCGTTTATAAATCGCTCTCCAAAAAAGATTCCATTCGTCTTCTCCTTTTAACGGAAGAGATGACCGGGATGATGAAGGCGCTGACCGGCGTGCACAGCGCGGATTTCTGGATAGAAGCAGAAGGCAATACGTTCTGTCTGCATCTGATAACAGAAACGAAGATGAATACGGAGCTGCGCAATAAGCTGCTGTCCGCATCCACCAGCGGCGAGAACATTGCGGCAAAGGGTGTGATGGGCAGAATCAAAGATTTTTTCAGCCGGATCATTGAGCCGTTCGATGCTTCCATCCCTCAAGAGTATCTGGCAGGCTTTGCCGTTCAGACTATGCCTGTGATGACCGGCGGCGGTATGGCGCTTAATATGCCGATCTACTCCACGAGCGTCTGGTCATTTAACCGTTATAAGGCTGCGGTCAAGGAATCCGGCGAAAAATGGGACGAGCTCGAACAGTCCATCGTGGCCAATATCGCAGACGAAATTGAGATCGGCATAGCGGACAATGCGGTCGAAATGATTATTTATAAAAAATTTTAAAAACAGGAGGCAATACAGATGAACATAAAAGAAACGAAAAACGGCACAGCGTTGACACTTGAGATCGAAGGCAGACTGGAAACCACGACAGCACCGGAGCTGGACAACGTCATAAAAACAAAGCTGGAAGGCGTCACAAGCCTCACGTTTGATATTTCAAGGCTTGAGTACATTTCGTCCGCCGGTCTGCGCGTTCTTCTGACTGCGCAGAAGGTCATGAACAGACAGGGCGAAATGAAAGTGATCGGCGCCAACGAAATCGTTCAGGAAATCTTCGATATCACAGGTTTTTCGGACATTTTGACATTAGCGTAAATCCTGCTGCGGACGACCCGAAAGGGTCGTCTTTTTTGTTGTATACCAAAACCACGCGTTTGACGCGTGGTTCGGTAAGAATTAAATAGTTGAACAAAAAAGAATCCCTTTATAGAATAGAAGTGCGGTCTGCCAACTGCACAAACTACAAAATAAAGGGAGGCATTCAATAT
>JAFSYM010000089.1 GCA_017450005.1 Clostridia bacterium | reverse complement strand
TTGTCAACACTTTTTTTCTTCTTTTTTATTCTTTTTTCTCCCTTCTTACAACCCACCCGCGCGTGTCGTTCTCCGCATACCATATCTTGCGTTTCTGCGCCGGGCAGTATACTATTTTATTCCCTCTTCACGGAATTTTGTGGGACAAGAAAACGTCCCCTTGTTTGTCATTGCGAGCGCCTTTATGGCGCGCAGCAATCCGTTCTCCTTCTTGTTCATTTACGCACTGCCGGGGTTACGGATCGCCGCATCGCTTCGCTCCTCGCGATGACACCGCTCTTTACCGACATCTGACCATCCCACAAAAATCCGTGATGAACCAAAAAAAAATAAATACGCCGATCACACGGGCAACCACTTGCTGCGGTCATGTGATCGGCGAACTATCATTAAAAGATTATTTTGCGCTGTTGCGGATCTGTTCGTGGGTGAATGTGCCGTTATCGGAAAGCATCAGGCGCGTATAGCCCTGCAGCCATTCGGATTCCGGCGCACCTTCCCTTTGCAGGCCGTATGCGCCGTAGCCGGAGGGTTCGATATAGCTGAGGGTGATCCCCTGCCATTTCACGCCGAAATTGTTCTTGTGGTCATGGCCGCAGAATACGGTTGTCGTGCAGCCGGACGCCTTGATCGCGTCAAACAAACCGCTGTCAAACCCTGCGCAGCAGATATTCTCGCGCTTGTCGCCCCAAAGGAACTTTGCCTCTCCCTTCTCGACGGCAGCCGCCGCATCCGCGTACTGCGTAAGCGGAATATGGAACAGCGCGAAAGACGGGCATTTGCCGTATTCTTTCTTCATGCTGTCCACCTGTGCGGTATACCAATCAATCTGCGAGGGCTTGATGACGTCGTACACGCTCTCGGACGGATCGAAGCCGTGTTCCTTCTTCATCTCGTCGCTCATCTCGTCGAAGCTGTCGAGACAGATCACTGCCTGTTTGAGACTGCCGTCCGCGTTCAGGATTCGGATGGAATAGTTGCAGTTGCCGTCCACGTCCGTTTTGCCCTGCCGCATCAGGCAGTGCTTGTAGGATGAGAAAATTCTGACCATGGTGTCGCGGCGGATCGACGTGGCGTTGTCGCCCTCATGGTTGCCAAGGACGCCGCCCCAGTACACGCCGAGCTTTTCAAACGCGCGGGCAAGCTGGTGCGAGCGCATACGGTTAAAACCGGACGTCACATTGTCGCCGCCGAGCAGTACAAGATCCGGCTGCTCGTTCTGAATGTTCTCCACCATCTTTTCGAGCGTCTGTGCGTGCGCTTTCAGCGGATGCTTCTTGTCGAGCCACGCCAGATGCATGTCGGTAAACATCAGAATCTTGAACGGTTCGTCGTTCGTTTTGCGGATTGTTACGCTGTCCTCTGTTTCATCGACGATCTCCACGGCGCTGCCGACAGAACGGATCGAGCCGACCGGGTAGAGCACCAGACACGCAGATGCGGCGGATGAACACAGCACAATGCAGAGTATCGCTGCAATGGTGATTTTCAGTAGTCTTTTCATGTTTTCTCTCCTTTGTTCAGTTTTCCAGGCACAGACGAACCAGATCGTCCGCGTCGGCTGTTGCCATACACTCCACGGTATCGGACGCGCCGTAGTAGATTTTGACGGTTCCGTCGTCTTCCAAGATCATGCCGCCGGGGAAGATCACGTTCTTGCGGAACCCGTCTTCCTCCTCATACGGCAGGTCGCAGGCGATCAATGGTTCTTTATGGATGCCGAGTACCTTAGACGGATCGTGCAGATCGAGCAGCATGATGCCGGCGGTATAGGATTTCTGCCATCTGTCCTCCCAGCCGTTTTTGCCGCGCGTCGTGTCGAGCTCGACTGCATGGAACGTGGTCAGCCACCCCTTGTCCGTGCGCACGGGCGGTGCGGCCGGGCCGATCTTGTCGTTGGCAAACGGTACGTCCTCCACGGCGCAGACCAAACGATGCCTTCCCCAGAACTGCAGATCCGGCGACTCGGACAGCCACACATCGAACCGGTCGCGGTGGCGGCGCGAATAGACGGGCATGGGGCGCTCCAGCCGCACATAACAGCCGCCGATCTTTTCCGGAAACAGCACCATGTTGCGGTTATCCGGCAGAGACATGGACAGCACATCAAAGTGCGCAAAGTCCTCTGTTTTTGCAATCCCGCCGCGCAGGCCGTGCAGCGTGTCGATCGCAAAGCACATATAGCACACGCCGTCAATCACCGTCAGACGCGGGTCATACGCACGCTGGATCTCCGCATCCTCAAGCACAAAGCAAGGCTGCGGCGCAACCGACCACTGAACACCGTCGTCGCTCGTCGCAAGGCCGATGTTGGTGCCGGTCAGCTTGTACGGATCGTCGCCGCAGTAGTCGTTGCGAAAGACCATCTCGTACTTCCCGTTATACTTCGTCACGCCCGCGTTGAAGACCAGCCGCGCGTTGTACGGCACGTCGGCAGCCGTCAGAACGGGACGGTCGAGCTTTTGGATAAATCTGCTGCTGTGCATAGCGCATTCCTCCTTTGTTGTGTTAGTTTCTAGTATACCATGGAGACATACAATTTGTCTATATATTTATCGAAAATCAGAATATGATGATAGTTTTAATCCAATAAGTTAATCAAAGATCGATCCAATTATTATAATCTTCGCTTCATCAAATCCACAAAAGCGATTATTTGTTTCTATTGTCCCTTCTTCGCGCAAACTTTTTCTATCACAGATGCCTCAAATTCTATCAACATTGAGAATTAGCCTATCATTTGTCATTCAATACTTGATTCGTCTGCAAAGCTGTGCTAAAATATGTTTATCAAAAGCAGGAAATACCGGAAAATCTTAAATAAAAAGGAAGGAATAAAGAATGTAGTAAAAACGCCATATATCTGATTCGCCGAATCAGACCCAGGCATCTGTTCAGGTCTTCTCTGTAAAAGATGTTTTGTTTTTCAGGTAATTCCCTTTGGCTTTATTATCAAAACAACATAATAGGAGTGTGTTGAATGTATTTTTTAGACTTCGCTAAGAGTCTGGCCAATGTAAAGCGCATCGGCGTGATCATCTGGATCGTGCTGAACGCTGTGGTCGTAACGTTTGTTGTCGGTTTAGTCTTTGTCTCTGCTGATCTTGGCCTGGATGACTGGCTGTGTCTGCTGATAGGGTTCGGCATCTATATACTGTCTCTTGTCATTGCACTCTCCCCTATCGGAGAAGCGATCCTCAGAGGACGACAGAAGTGCCGTGCGATCTCTGATCCGAATCTCGTCAACCGTCTGAACCCTATTTTCAACCGTGTACTCTCACGCGCTGTACAACTCACGCCGAATCTGAACCGCAACATTCGTCTATACATTTGTGAAGACGAGTCGCCGAACGCCTTTGCTACCGGCAGAAATACAATTTGCATCACAAAGGGACTTCTGAATCTCTCGGACGAAGAGATCGAGTCTGTTCTGGCGCATGAGTTCGGCCATCTTGCGCACAAGGACACGGATATTATTCTCATCGTTGCCGTTGGCAATATGATTGTGAATATATTCTTTTTCATCCTGAATATCATCATCAGCATCTTCTCTTTTTTCACAACCTTGTTTGTTGCTATGTTTTCCAACAGCGGATGTGCTACTTTTCTGAGCACAATCCCCGGAATCATCGCAAGACTGACGCTGTCCGCTTTCATGCGGGTTTGGACAATGATCGGTGTTTTGCTGTGCATGATCTCCAATAGAGGCGATGAATACGACGCCGACGAGTACGCATTCAATCTGGGATACGGCAGAACCCTGAGTTCCGTGCTGTCAAAAATCGGCGGCGATGCACAAGGGTTGTGGGCAGCATTGAACTCCGCCCATCCGAAGACTTCAAAGAGAATCGAACGACTGAATCAGCTAAGCGGCAGCAGCGCCGGATACAATCAGTATTAACAGTCAGAAGCAATATGTCCGGGCGGATGAATCTGCCCGGATACGTTGTTTGATAATTGCAGTTTTTTGAGATTCAAACCATGTACATGTATTGGAGGAGAAGGATAGTATGAGTCAGTACGACTGGAGCGGAAGTCCGGTTCTGTCAACGGACACAGGTATCGTCATCAGCGAGAAGAAAGACGAGTTGTATGACGGCAGCGCAGAAATTGAAGAAGGTCTTGCTTTTGCCGATCTGTTTATCAGTCGCAACTATTTAATCGGATCGGACAAGTACGGCGTCTTAAAACTCCCGGACACTTATAAAGATTTCGCAAAACTCTCTCTTTTCCGGGTGGAGAAGGTCGTCTTCAATGAAAGCGAGAACATCAATGACAAGTTAATCAGTGTATACGGTTCCCTGCATGATCTGGGCGCCTCTGCAATTCTGATAATCGACAGTGATGCTGCCGAGGTTCGTTTTTACATCGGCGTTTTTGCGCCGGAAGATATTTCAGCTGCCGAAAAAACTTTGCATAAAGGTATAAAGGGTAATTTCCCCGGAAGCCGTATCCGGGTACAATCGAAAGAAGAAACCGAACAGATAATGACCAGAATCACATCGTCTCGTGATCCTTCCAATAACGCTCCCTCCTGTTTCGATCCCTTCAATAACCGTACCAGTCGCCCCATCAACAAAAAAAATGTGACTTCTGTTTCGATTATTCCGTCCATGCGCGATCAGGACAAGGAAAAGTTTGTGCAGGGAATCGAGAAATTCATTGATACAATGCGTGGCAACTCCTATACGGCGATAATCCTGGCCGAGCCCGTCAGCAAAGCAACACTGGAGGAAAGAAAACGCGGATTGCAAGAATTGTACTCTACCATTTCACCATTTGCTAAAACCAGTGTAGCCTTTGGCAAAAGCGACAGTTTCGCGGTAAGCAAAGGCACATTTACAAACTTCACCGAAGCAATCACCCGCAGCGTTTCCAACTCGACGTCCTTTACATCCGGCGAAAACCGAAGCGAAACGGACGCATACAACAGAGGGCACAATTTCGGGTTTGGGTTTTTCGGTCTGAATCGCGGCAGATCCCACAGTTCTTCCAAAGGATACAGTTCCAGCAACACATGGGCAAAAGCTGTCACAGACGGCAGCACGACCAGCAACGGCGGCGGTGACACCGAAACCGATACCGAAACAACCACGGACTCCAGAACGCTTACGCTGAACCACGAGAACAAAGCGATTCTGGATCTGATGAAACAAATCGAGGCGCACCTGCAGCGGATCCGGGAATCGGAGGTGTTCGGTTTCTGGGAATGCGCGGCATATTTCATTTCGGATGACATCCAGACGTCAGTGATTGCCGCCAACAGTTACAAGGCGCTCATGGCAGGCAATCAGTCTTCCGTTGAGAACTCTTTTGTAAACCTGTGGGAGCACACTTCAGACTACACGAGCCAGATCCTCGAATATTTACAGTATGGATATCATCCGCTGCTCAAAGTCGAATCTATCGATCCGAATCCTGAGAACGTTGAAATCGTGACGCCTTCCGCCATGGTCAGCGGCGCCGAATTGCCGATCGTTCTTGGTCTGCCGCGTCATTCCGTTCCCGGAATGGCAGTCATACAGATGGCTGAATTCGGTCGAAACGTGATGCTCGAAAAAGAAACAGAGCAGGACAAGTCCATTTACCTGGGCAAAGTTTATCACATGGGCGAGGAAGAAGACGCCGATGTGACGCTGAGTCTGAATTCGCTTGCCTCTCACTGCTTCATCACGGGAAGTACCGGCTCGGGCAAGTCGAATACATCCTATCAGATCCTGAGCGAACTCATTCGCAACGGCATTCACTTCTTGGTAATTGAACCGGCCAAAGGCGAATACAAATCCGTTTTTGGCAGTTTGGAAGGCGTCAATGTCTTCTGTACAAACCCGAACTGCTACAGCATGTTAAAACTGAATCCGTTCCGTTTTGACGATCGGATTCACATACTGGAGCATCTGGATCGAATCATTGAAATATTCAATGCATGCTGGCCGATGTACGCCGCTATGCCTGCTGTTCTGAAAAGCGCGATTGAGCGGGCATATGAAAGATGCGGTTGGGATCTGAGCAATTCCTTCTATTACCCCAACGACAGAGATAAGTATCCTGATTTTTCCGATGTGCTTGAGCTTTTGCCGCAAGTCATCCTTTCATCGGCATACTCTGCCGAAACCAAGGGCGACTACACCGGCGCTCTTGTCACGCGCGTGAAATCGCTGACAACCGGGATCACCGGACGCGTTTTTTGCTCAGGCTCCGATATTCCGGACGATGTTCTGTTTGACGAAAACACTATTGTCGATCTGAGCCGAGTCGGCTCGACCGAAACGAAATCGTTGATTATGGGCATTCTGATCCTCAAAATCAACGAATACCGCTCCCTGTCGACGGGCGAAAACATGGATCTTCAGCATGTGACCGTTCTGGAAGAGGCGCACAATATTCTCAAGAGAACATCGACAGAACAGAGTCAGGATGGCGCAAACCTTCTGGGAAAGTCGGTAGAGATGATCTGCAACTCCATCGCGGAGATGCGTACATACGGTGAAGGATTCATCCTGATCGACCAATCCCCCACCTCTGTCGACATTGCCGCTATTAAGAATACAAACACCAAGATTGTCATGATGCTGCCTGAGAAAGAGGACTGCACTCTGGCGGGTGCTGCGATGTCATTGAACGAAAAGCAGATTGCCGAGATTCCTAAGCTGCCGATCGGAAAAGCGATTGTCCGGCAAAGCAACTGGACAGAATCGGTTCTGACTGCCGTCAATTTGTTCGAGACCAAAACAGGCAGGAAAGCAAACGGCATATCGGATTATAAAACCGTCGCAGAGCTGAAAGGGCTTGTGCTCACGGAGCTTTTAACTCAGTACAACGCAAAGCGGTTTGATTCGCGGAAGATCCGCGATATCCTCAGCGCATCGCCGGTCAACGGCTTCAAGACAAAAGAGATCGGTCTATCCATCCGAAAAATCCTGCAAACAGATCCGGATGCGATCACCAAACGCGATTTTGCCGCCTTTGTGGTCAACTTCGCAGGGTGCGGCGGATTGTACAGAGCACTGCCCCTCCCGTTTGATCGCAGCACACTCAGATCTGCTTCCGCACCGAAAATCAGAGAAGAAATCCATGCATGGTTCTCCGGATTCTATAAGGCGCTGAACAATTACTTTGTCATCCCGGACAGATCCATCAAGAGCATTCTTGTTCAGTACATTTTACTGCATTTGAGTACCAATGATTCCGAAAGCAGCCCGTTCAATCTTGTCTACAAAACGATGTATATGGATTAAGGAGTTAAGATGAGACACATATCCTTTGCCTATAACCCGTTCTTGCACGAGGCCAAAATACTGGTCGACCAAGAGCCGCTCTCCCGTCTGAGCATGCTGAAACCTTTTCTCACACTTCCTTTTGATCAATACTGTATCTCACTTGCCGAAACGATCAACCTTGATCTGCGCGACCGGTTTGACCTGGATTTCCGCTCTATGCCCTTTGAATCTTTCGTCATGAGGGCTTTGATGCAGAACAATCCGGACGACTCTTTTTCTTCGCAGCCGTTTGCGTACAGCGCTTCGATCGCGGAGCGCTTTGATGCGCTGCAAGATGCAGGGTTCCGCGAGCGGGTTATGAGCCGCGTGAGAGTATGCGTTTCCGGTGATAAAGGCGCTGCTCTGTTTGCCGGACTGTGCAAACGCAACGACTTCAAATATGACGCAGATACAAGGACGATTCAATATACCCGTTACGCCGCATATAACCCCGTATCACTGTGCATCAACGAGGACCCGTCTGTAGACGTTGATCTTGTCATCGGTGTGTTTTTTGATCTGCAGGAAGCCGCGCTGTTCTATAACACAGTGCAAAACGACACTCCGAGTGTAACAGTGGCCATTGGCGACATGACGAATGCAACCGCCAAGCCGAACAAATACCTCTTGGCCATGTGTGAGGAAGACTTCATTGGCCTTCTGCCGGATATTCTCGATTCGCTCGTGGTTGCCAGCACAGTCTCTGCGGCAGCGCGCAGTGAGAATCTGCATTTTGTTTCCGACGCCGAGAGAGAGCTCATCACTGCAGTCGAACCTGTCGTCCGAATCACCTGTTGCGACATGCTCCCGTGTCAACACAGTTATACGCCGGACATTCATGTTTTTCCGCGAGGAAGCGCTGTTCCCGAGATCACTGCACAGTCCTCAAATGCTGCGGTCGTACGTTGTTACGGCAGCTCGATCGAAGGCGTATCTCCCGGCACGGCAAAGATCGAGTTCTTTGTCAAAGGTTATTATCGGCCTGTTCTTCGGCAGACGGTCAGAGTATTTCGCGAGGTGCGTATTGAAAGAATCACGCTCAGCAGTGATTCCGTTTATGCCAAACCCGGCCAGGAAGTCGACCTGGATTTTGCAGCGTATCCGCAAGTGAGCAGCGAGATGCTCGAAGAACTGGTCTGGCGAAGTGACAACCCAAGTGTGGCAACTGTGGATTCATGCGGTGTTGTCCGGATGATTGCCCCGGGCAATTGTGTGATCAGCCTCTCCAATAGCGAAGTGAGTGCGCATTGCCGCGTTGAAGTCGCACCTGCGGCGGAAAGAATAGATCTGCAGTTTGACAACACTATCCATCCCTTGGGGAACAGCATATCATCCATCATCGGTCAGAGCATACCGGTCCGCGTGGTTGTCATGCCCGAAAACGCCTATGACACAACGATCCGGCATGAGATTCGCCAGGATAACAGCATGTATCCGGTTCTTGAGTTAGCGGATGGCATGATCGTAACGAAGGGCATCGGAAGAGCAGTCATTACATTCATCTCTGACGACACCGGCGTTCAGACTTCTATGGAAGTGAATGTTGTGGACACGCAGAATCTGTCGACGCGCAATCCCTGTCTGGTGTTTTCTGCCCTGCTTCAGATCGCCGCATTGATTCTTTCGTTCATCGAACCGGGCATCGGTCTAATATGCGCGTTGGTCGCAGTTGGCCTTTCGTGCATCGGCGTGCGCGCTTCGCAAAAGATTCGACTGCGACTGTCGCTGATTATCGGTTACATAATAGAATACAAACTCACAAGCAGTTATGCAGCCGTTGTAATAAGCATCATCCTAACGATTTTGAATATCGTCAGATTGTGTATCTGAGAGGGGTGATGGATTCGTTTTTTCCGCATAGAGCAGTTTAGCCCGACGCATTTTTTCAGAAGGAGTGATAATTATGAAAAGCGAAATCTCATCCGGAGCCGATGTAAGTGATAATGCCGAAAGCAAAGCATTGTCCAATCCGGAGTCTTCCGATGAAGTCGAACAAGCGGATCAGGTGGAAGAAAACGTAGGCAAAGGAACGGAAGGAAAACGATACGAAATCAACGAAGATGGCCAGAAAGAGTATCGGGACGACAACGGCAATGTGTACCGCATCAACGACGATCTGATGCCTAACTCCAGTTATGAGATCAACGGGTACAAATACGAAACCGACGATCTTGGACGTATTGAATCCGTCAGCGGAAAGCTGCATTTCAGCGACGGAGGAAGAAAGAACATCGCAGATTCCAAAGCAAAAATCGGCAAGGGAGATGAATTGGAAACCGACGATCGGGGACACTTGATTGCAGATCGCTTTGACGGCGGCAACGGTCTGGAGAATATGACGCCGCAGGACGCGCATGTCAATCGTTCGGAAGTAAAGAAGCTGGAAAACGATTTGGCGAAGCAGTTGGATGAGAATAAAGACGTATACGTCAATATCAGAGCCGATTATGACGATGATTCTCACCGTCCGAGCAGTTACACGTATACGTATTATGTTGATGGCGAGAAGTTTGAGAAAACATTTGACAATGATTAAGGAGGATATTATGGATCGTTTATTTCAGGACATTTTTGACAAGCTGACATCGTATCTCCCGACAGATTGGGGAAAGGTTGCTCTTATGGCAAACTACGGTGACGGCAGTTACAGCATCTACATTCATGTTAAAATCAACAATCAATACACGGAGATTTCTGATTTAGGATACGCTGAGAAGGACATACATGTTCTTAAGCGTGAAATACACAAGCTCATTAAATCCGAACGCAAGCAATTGACCGGCAAAGACCTGTGGTATACAATGACGCTGATCGTCGATTCCGACGGCAACTTCAAAGCAGATTTCGATTACGAAGACGTCAGCGAGAATTCTATTGAGTATACCCTGGAATGGAGAAAGAAATACTTAGTGTAAGCAACTATACTCTTCCCGCCCGACTGTGAAGTATTTAAGCAGATGCCGTTTCAGATTCGGAGATCATAAGTATTGATTTTTACATCTGATCGTGCTATACTATGCGCGTAACCTGACATTAAGGGAGACCTGCGTGAAAGGTGCGTAAACGTGATGTACTGCGCCCTTTCCCCGGGCGCAGTTTTTATTTTGCAAAGGAGAATCAGTATGGAAACCAGAGTTGCGCTCATCAGCATCATCGTGGAGAATCCCGACCGCATCGGCGCGCTGAACGAGCTGCTGCATGAATACGGCGAGTTCATCATCGGCCGTATGGGTATCCCCTACCGCGAGAGAAAGATCAACATCATCAGTATCGCGATTGATGCGCCGCAGGACACGATCGCGGCGCTCTCGGGCAAGATCGGCAACCTGTCCGGCATCAGCGCAAAAACCGTGTACTCCAACGTAACCGGCACGAAATAAGCCGATAGAAAGGAACAAGTTATGGCAATCTATGATCCGAAATCCCTGCATGCAGAGGAATTCATCAACGACGAAGAAATTCAGGCGACGCTCGCGTATGCGGAAGAGAACAAGCACAACGTCGAGCTGATCGACCGGATTCTCGCCAAAGCCCGTCCGCAGAAGACGGCCACCGGCTGTGTCTGCGCGGGACTTACGCACCGCGAGGCGTCGGTGCTGCTCGCGTGCGACATTCCCGAAAAGATCGAGGAGATGTACAAAATCGCCGAGGAAATCAAGCTCGCCTTTTACGGCAACCGCATCGTCATTTTCGCGCCGCTGTATCTGTCGAATTACTGTGTGAACGGCTGTCTGTACTGCCCATACCACCTCAAAAACAAGCACATTCCGCGCAAAAAGCTCACGCAGGAGGAAGTACGCGCCGAGGTCATTGCGCTGCAGGATATGGGACACAAGCGGCTGGCGATTGAGTCCGGCGAGGATCCGGTCAACAACCCGATCGAGTATATTCTGGAGTGCATTAAAACCATCTACGGCGTGCATCACAAGAACGGCGACATCCGCCGCGTCAACGTGAACATTGCCGCCACGACCGTCGAAAACTACCGCAAGCTCAAAGAAGCGGGCATCGGCACCTACATCCTGTTCCAGGAGACGTACCACAAAAAGAGCTATCTTGAGCTGCATCCCACAGGTCCGAAGCACGACTACGACTACCACACCGAGGCGATGGACCGCGCTATGGATGGCGGCATTGACGACGTGGGTCTGGGCGTACTGTTCGGACTGGAAATGTACAAATATGAATTTGCGGGACTCATCATGCACGCTGAGCACCTTGAGGCTGTGCACGGCGTCGGCCCGCATACGATCAGCGTGCCGCGTGTCAAGCGTGCGGACGACATCGACCCCGACGTGTTCGATAACGGCATCGACGACGAGACGTTCGCCAAAATCACGGCCTGCATCCGCCTGGCCGTCCCCTATACGGGCATGATTATCTCCACACGCGAGACGCAGGCCGTGCGTGAAAAGCTGCTGCGGCTGGGTATCTCGCAGGTCAGCGGCGGCTCGCGCACATCCGTGGGCGGCTATACGCAGCAGGAGCGTCCGCACGACACAGAGCAGTTCGACGTTTCCGACCAGCGCACGCTCGATGAAGTTGTCCGCTGGCTGATGGAAAACGACCACATCCCCTCCTTCTGCACCGCATGCTACCGCGAAGGCAGAACCGGCGACCGGTTCATGAGCCTGTGCAAAAACGGACAGATTCTCAACTGCTGCCATCCCAACGCGCTGATGACGCTCTCGGAGTATCTGGAGGACTATGCATCGCCCGAAACAAAAAAGATCGGGTACGAAATGATCGAGCGCGAACTACAGCGCATCCCGAAAGAGAAGGTGCGCGAGATTGCCGCACAGCACATCGCGGACATCCGCTCTTCCAACCGCCGCGACTTCCGCTTCTGATCGGAGGACACTATGGGACTTCAGGATACAGTTTCGGCCGAGCGCGTGCACATCGGCTTTTTCGGCCTGCGCAACGCCGGCAAATCGAGTCTGGTCAACGCCGTGACCGGTCAGACGCTGTCCGTCGTCTCCGACGTCAAGGGCACGACGACCGACCCTGTACAGAAAGCCATGGAGCTGCTGCCGCTCGGTCCCGTCGTGATCCTCGATACACCGGGTCTGGACGACGAAGGCACGCTGGGCGAAATGCGCGTGCAGCGCGCAAAGCAGGCGCTCTCGCGCACGGATATTGCCGTGCTGGTCACGGACGCGACACTGCCGCTGTCAGCGCTTGACCGGGACATGATCGCACTGTTCAAAGACCGCGGCATGCCGTTCTTCGTGGCACGCAACAAGTGCGACCTGCTGCGGGAACGTGAACCGATCGACGGGAACACGCTGTACGTCAGCGCGGTGACGGGAGAAAACGTAAATCTTCTCAAGGAAAAGCTCGCCGCAGTCGCCAAAACATGCAAAACAGACAAACCGCTTGTTGCCGATCTGCTGCAGGCGGGCGATATGACCGTGCTGGTCACGCCGATCGACGAATCCGCGCCGAAAGGACGCATGATCCTGCCGCAGCAGCAGACCATGCGCGATCTTCTGGATCATCATCTGCCGTTTGTCACCTGCCAGCCGCAGCAGCTGTGCGATATATTCAACACACTGAAAGCACCGCCGAAGCTGGTCGTGACGGATTCGCAGGCGTTTGCCGCCGTCAGCCGCGACACACCGCCGGACGTGCTGCTGACGTCCTTCTCGATCCTGTTTGCGCGCTACAAAGGCAGTCTGCCGACGCTCGTACAGGGTGCGGCAAAACTCTCGAAGCTGCGGAACGGCGACCGCGTACTTATCAGCGAGGGCTGCACGCACCACCGCCAGTGCGGCGACATCGGCACGGTCAAGCTGCCAGAATGGATCCGCAAGTTTTCCGGCGCCGAACCGGCGTTTTCCTTCACATCCGGGCGGGAGTTCCCGGAGGATTTGTCGGGCTATGCACTGGTTGTACACTGCGGCGGCTGCATGCTGAACGAAACGGAAATGCAAAACCGCATCCGCACGGCAAAGCAGAGCGGCGTGCCGGTTGTCAACTACGGCATCGCCATCGCACAGATGCACGGCGTACTGCGGCGCAGTCTGCAGCCCTTCCCGGATATTGAAAAGCTGTTATGATCTGTATAAAGCACGCAGGCGGCGTACCCGAATGGGTACGCCGCCTGCTGTTTTTGTTTATGCACTTACCACTTGAAGGATTTGAAGGAAACGGTCGTGGTGCCGGTTGCATGGCCGGATGCGCCGTAAACCTTGCTGATGTTGAAGTCGAGGTCGAACGTGACTTCCATCTTGGTGATGTTGCCGTCCTTGTCGATTGTGGCTTTGACCGTCGCGCCGGAATACTTCTCGTCGATGACAGCGTTGGGTGCCACTTCGCCGATTGCCGCATAGACGTTCTGCGCGGTCTTGTGATCCCAGTAGCCCTTGTCGCCCTGGCCTGCGCTGATGCCGCTCTTGTCCAGAGGCGCATAGTACTTATCGCCGTTGCCGCCTTCGGTGTAGCTGTTGCCGTCCTTGACTTTGATTGTGACGTCGTAGCTGCCGTCGGAATTGAGCGTACAGGAAGCGTCCTTGATGTCGGACGCGGTCAGCGTGGATTTCTGGAAGTAGTGGTTGTATTCACCGTCGTTCTTGGCGACGTCCTTGACATAAGCGTTCTCTTCGCCGATGCCCATGAACTTGTACACAACGCCCTTGACTGCCTTGAGCGCGACGCCTGCGTCATAAACGCCCTCTTTGGTCTGGCGCTTCTTGGAGAACGCGGGTTTCTTGGAAGCGACTTTCGCCGTGGCGTCGTTGTAGAGCTTGAGGATTTCAGCCTTGTCGGTCGGGGCTTTCTTCTCTGTGGTGGTTTCCTTGGTGGTCGTCTCCGTCGGTTTTTCCGTGGTTGTCGGCGCTGCAGTGGTCGGCGCAGCGGTCGTCGGCGCTTCCGTTGCGGGCGCTTCGGTCACAGCCGCTTCGGTAGCGGGCGCTTCGGTGACAACTGCTTCGGTCTCGGCTGCAGTGGTATCGTCTGCAGGAACCGCAGCCGCCGTGGTATCGACTGCTTCGACAGCCGACGTTTCGGGCGCGGCGGTGGTTTCCGCATCGGGCGTTTTGCCGCAGGCCGCGAAGGACGCCGCCATAAGCGCAGCCAGAGCTAAAGCGAGCAAACGGGTCATTTTCATTTTCATTTCTCTTTCTCCTTTAAGCAGCACATGACGTGCATTAAGATAGCTCTATTTTAAACGATAGAGAAATAAATGTCAATACATCGGAAAACTTTACCGAATCTTTATTTTTTCATTACCATATTTCAGGTTTTCCATGGTTCAATAGACACATCGGGTTTTACAATTCTCCCTCGGTGTGGTATACTTGGTGCGAAAGGAGCGGATGCGACATGTATAAGGTGCTCGTGTGCGATGACGACAAGGCGATTCTCGACTCGGTCGGGATCTATCTGCAGGCAGAAGGCTACGACGTGCTCAAGGCGTCGGACGGCGTGCAGGCGCTCGAACTGCTGCGTGAGAACGAAGTGCAGTGCGTGGTGCTCGACGTGATGATGCCGCGCATGGACGGTCTGAGCGCGATGCTCAAAATGCGCGACCGCTATAACTTTCCGATTATCCTGCTCTCGGCCAAGAGCGAGGACACGGACAAGATCGCGGGGCTGTCCTTCGGCGCGGACGACTATGTGACGAAGCCGTTCAATCCCCTGGAGCTGACCGCGCGCGTCAAGTCGCAGATCCGCCGCTACGTCAAGCTCGGCAGCATGGAGCACAGCGACAGCGTGCTGGAAACGGGCGGACTCTCTCTTGACCGGGACACAAAGGTCGTCATGGTGGACGGCGAGGCGGTCAAGCTCACGGCGCGCGAGTACAGCATCCTGTGCTATCTGATGGAGAACATGGGGCGCGTGCTCTCCAGCTCCCAGATTTACGAGGCGGTGTGGCAGGAGCCGTCCTTCCGCTCGGAAAAGACGGTTACGGTCCATATCCGCAACATCCGCGAGAAAATTGAAATCAATCCCAAAGACCCGAAATATCTGAAGGTGGTGTGGGGACTTGGATACAAAGTCGAAAAATATTAACCGATACCCGCTGATAGTCAAGGCGCTTTGCCTTGTGCTGACTGTGCTGTGCTTTCTCGGCGCATGCATGTGCGGCATATACGGCGTGCTTGCGATCAAATTCCGCCCGTGGGGAGGCGACGCGAAGCCGGTCTCTTTCGCGCAGTCCGACTTGTTTTGCGAGATGGTGCAGAGCGATCTGGGGTATATCGGGAATGTGCTGGACATTCCGCGGCAGAAACAGATGCTCGAAACATACCGCGCACAGCGCGACAGCCTGATTGACGAAGAGGTGCAGCGGTATCTCACGGAAAAAGCATCGGTCATCCGCGCGGAAATCTACTATGTGGCGACGCACTACGACGAGCTTGAGGGCGACTATTACTACGAGGCGTATATGCGCGACTTCAGCACGACGACCACGACCGCGCCCGCGGAGACGACGACGCATCCGGCAGAAAGTCCGGATGACGTCAGCACACCCGCCACAAGCGCGCCGGCGACCGAGCCGACAAGCGGCAGCGCCGATCTGTCCGCCCTGCCGAAGGTGCAGGTGGACGACCGCGCGCCGTACAACGTGCGCTACTGCCAGGGACTGTGCAACACGGTCACGGGACTGGACTGGCTGCAATACGAATCACTCGTGCGCGACGGCGCGTTCAGAGAAAAAGAGTTTACGCCGTCCTACGGTGATCTCGGTCACATGAACACGTATTCGCTCGATCAGACCGAGCCGCAGATCCGCAGTGAATTTGAGCACGAATACGACAATCTGCTGCAGCGGTACACCGATTCGTATGAAGGAGATTATGACCGCAGGTATCTGGACGGGCTGCGCAATCTGAAGTATCTTGCCATTGCGGAGGACGGCACGGTCAGCACCAACATGGCCTCCGCCGAACGAAATGGCAAAAACATCCTCGCCCATTCGCGGTATATCTTCTGCAAAGGCGGCAGCGTCACGGTGCACATGCAGGACGCTGTCCATGAATCGCAGATCAATGCCGTCATGCAGGATCAGATCGTACCGACGGGCGGCACGCTGTACGTCTTCTTTGAGGAGCCGCCTTTTGTGTCCGGCGACCATTACGCGACGGCGAACGAAATGTTTGACCGCCTGTTTGTCCGCATTGCGCCGATGACCGTACTGCTGTGCGCCATTGCCTTTGCCATCGGCACGCTGCTCTTCTTCGTTACGCTGCTGTGCCTGTGCGGACACAAGGCCGGTGCAGAAGGCATCACGCCCGCCTTCATCGACCGCGTACCGACGGACATTCATCTGCTCGTTTCCGGCGCACTGTTTCTCGCACTGGGCGTCTTCTCCGCCAAAATGACGATCTCGTTCGGGGACAGCGTGTGGCACCCGGAATCGCTCGCGGATCCGCCGGCGTTCGCGTTCACGGTCGGATACGAATTGAGCTTTATGCTCGCCGCACTCGCGGGCATGTATCTGTGCGCGCTCGAATGGCTGACCTCGACCGTCCGCATCAAAAAAGCGCGTCAGTCGTTCTTCCGCGGTTTCGTGCTGTGGAAGCTCGTGCGACTCGTCTGGCGCGGACTTCGATTCTGCGTGCACAAAATTGCCCGCGCATTTCACTTCCTTCTGGATAAGCCGAAGAAACTGCGCCGCCTCTCCTTCCTCGCCTGCGGCGCATATATCGTCTGCGTGCTGCTGGTCGTCCTGATCGGCGTTGCGGCAGATGAACCGGAACCCGTTTATCTCGGCATACCGCTTGTCACAATTCTGCTCATTTGCGTCAGCGTGTGGTTCCTGCGCATGCTCGACCGCATCGCCGACGCCGCCGCAAACCGCACCGACCTGCCGCAGGATGTCACGCGCAAAATGCCGCGCGCACTGCGGGAGCTTGCGGAAAATCTCAGCGTTACCAATCAGGAGCTGGACAGAGCCGTGGCCGAAGCCGTGCGCAACGAGCGCACCAAAGCGGAGCTCATCACAAACGTTTCGCACGATCTGAAAACGCCGCTGACGTCGGTCGTCACCTACGTAGATCTGCTCAAGAAATGCGATATCACCGACCCGCAGGCGCTCGAATACCTCGCCGTACTTGAGGAAAAATCCGCCAAGCTAAAGCGGCTGATTGAAGATCTCGTCGAGGCCAGCAAAATCAACACCGGCAACGTCACGCTGCAGTGTGTCCCGCTGAACCTCGCCGAGCTTGCGACGCAGGCGACGGCGGAGGCCGCGTCGGACTTTGAGCAGAATGACCTCGATCTCAAATTCACGCCGCCGGAGCATGCGCCCGTCGTTTTTGCGGACGGCCAGAAAACATTCCGCATCCTCGACAACCTGCTTTCCAACGCCCGCAAGTATTCCGCGCCGCACACGCGCGTCTATGCCCGCGTGTATGAGGACGGACAATTCGGCATATTCGAGATCAAGAACACCTCGCGCGAACCGCTGGATATCGACCCCGCGGAGCTGATGGAACGCTTTGTGCGCGGCGACCGTTCGCGTACACAGGACGGCAACGGTCTGGGACTTTCGATCGCACAGCAGCTGTGCACGCTGCAGGGCGGACGGCTGGTCATTCAGATCGACGGCGATCTGTTCAAGGCGACGGTGTATCTGCCGAAGCAGGACGGCAGCGGACGACGGCAGGATGCAGTAGAAAAAAACAATTAAAAGCATTCTTGTATTGTGATCGCCAAGAGGGGAAAAATATGAAAAAGGTCTTTTTGCCCGTTTTGTGTCTTGCACTCTGCTATGTGCTCTGCTGCACGGCATGCCTGCGCCTGTCGCAGCCGGGCAACGTGGACGCCGTCCGGATCGAAACGGTCGATTCCGCACTGTACACGCAGCAGGATATCGACGATGCGATCGCGGTCATACTGGAGGATTTCAAGTCGTTTACCGACTGCACGCTCACACGGATCGCCTATGCCGGCGACGAGGTCACGCAAGAGGAGATCGAATGCCGCCGGGAAGGGTACGAGAGTTGGGGAGATTTCGACGAACTGATCGTCCTGATGTCTGACTTTACCGTCATCGGCAATCATAATGACAGTCTGAACGACGGTCCGTACACCGACTGGAACTGGATCCTCGTGCGGCAGGACGGCGGCCCGTGGCGGCATGCGGATCACGGATACGGATAATAATGTGTAATAAACATCCACCGGCCAAGCCGGTGGTTTTTCTTTGACGGGCAAAGCCCTCTGTTCTTCGCAGACGCGTTAACGCGTGATACGGTCTGCCAGCCGCGTAAGATTGTTACTTGCTACCCGTAAACGGGCCTTTTTCGCC
>JAFSYM010000088.1 GCA_017450005.1 Clostridia bacterium | reverse complement strand
TCTGCGTCTGATCGGCCGGAACGAGGGCGACCTGGACTACCTCGGCACGAGCGGCAGCTTCTCCGGCGGGCAGACGTACACGCTTGAAACAGCCGCAAACGGCGACGACCATCTGCTGGTCACGATGCAGGACGGCACGGTCCGGAACGTGATGCGCATCCCGCACGGTATCGAGAACAACGCGCTGTCCATCAATGCGCACGTCAACAGTTGGTTTGTGGAATATCAGGATAATTCCATCACGGATTATCTGGACGCCCTGCGCGGCGTGACCAAAGCGGGCGGCATCTGCGTGATCAACCATCCGGGCGAATACACCAAAGCCAAGGGAGATCTCACCAGCGAACAGGCGTACGATCTGAACAATCCTGTCTACCGCTACTACATCAACCGGTTCTACGGCATGCTGCAGCAGTTTCCTGCCTGTCTGGGAATCGATATGAACAGCAAGGGTGATTCGCGCACGCGCTACGACCGTGAGCTATGGGATATCCTGCTCGAACGCAGCACACCCGGCAGCCGCAATATCTATGCGATCTGCTCGAGCGACGCGCACCAGACGGACAAAATCAACACCGGCTATGTACGCCTGCCTCTGGAAGCGCAAACTTCGGAAGCCGCGCGCAAGGCGCTTGAAAGCGGTGCGTTCTTTGCATGCAGCTACTGCAACGGCAACCAGAAGGAACTCGAAAACATCCTGACGTATCTCGAAAAATACTATGGTACGGAAGGTGATCTGTACCGGCACGTCAGCGCGACAGTCGCCGAGATGCAGTCGCGTGTCGAAGGCGTACAGAACGGCACGCTGGACGCGGACGAAGGTCCCGCCGATCCGCTGCGTCTGGTGGACAAAGAAGGCTTTTTCCACGGCCGGGATACGTTCATCACGTCCGTCGTCGTCGATAACGATGCGGACAGCATCACCGTCAACACAGAGAACGCACTGCTCGTGCGCTGGATTGCAAACGGCGAAGTGATCGCGGTCACGAAAGCGGACAGCGGTTCCGGCACACTCCGGCTGGACGAGTATGCGGATCAGCTCGGCACCTATGTGCGCGCCGAGGCGTTCGGCGAGGGCGGCACGGTCTACACGCAGCCGTTCGTGCTGCGCTACGACGGACAGCCGCAGCAGCAGAAGTACCCCTATATCAACATTCCGATCATCGACGCCATGTTCGCTGAAGTGCGCAGCCTCGTCGCTGTGCTCGGCAGAGTCCTGCACAATCTTTTCAAATAACATATTAGTCCGCGACATTACGGCAGCCGGACAGGAGTAATGCTCCCCGGCTGCCTTTTTTCGTTTTTTTACAAAAATCTTTTTCGAAAACAGTTGACCTGAATGCAAAAATAAGGTAAAATAAAATGATTGATTTTATGCGGGAAGGAGTGTGCGTATTGCGAAAAATTGACAAAAAGCTCTACATCAAGTTTTCCGGCACACTTCTTTTGCTTCTGGCGGGTATTTTCTGCTGCCTGCTGGCTGTGATGCAGATTGAAGAACTCAACCGCTGGTACGAAACCTGGCAGCAGCAGCTTGTGCGCATGGAGGAGCAGATCGCATCCATGGGCAACCGCGGACTCATCGTCCTGATCGTGATGTTGCTGTTCACGCTCAAAAGCGTGTTTCCGCCCGTCACGATCCCGGCCATCTGCCTGATCTCCGGTATGGTGCTGCCGTGGTATTTTGCACTGCTGGTCAATATTGCGGGCGTCGCATGGCTGATGACGATCCGCTACTTCTGGGGCAAGCGTTTCGGCGGCGGCAGCACGATCAAACTGGTGCGGCAAAACGAAATTGTCCAGAGCCTGCTGGAGCACAACGGAACGGGAAATCCGTATATGCTGTTTGTATTCCGGCTCATTCCCGCTTTTCCTGTCAACAGTATCAGCCGTCTGTACGGCGCGATGCAGTTCCGATACCGCGACTATATTCTGATTTCTCTCGGCGGCTTCATGTTCAAGATCCTGTCCTACACGATCATCGGCCGCAACGTATTCAATCCCCTGTCCGCTTCATTTCTGCTGCCGATCATCCTGTTCAGCTTCATTTCCGGCAGCATCCTGATCGGACTGTACTATGTGCTGGACGCAACCGAAAACAACCGCAACTCCAAGACTGAAAAGAAAGGCTGACATAACCATGACAAAAAATGCAGACACCTTGCTGCTGACATCCGTCCGCGATGCGCTGCCCGCCCTCTACCCTGCCGCGCAGCTCGACGCACAATATGATCGCTATGCGGAGATCCTTGCGCAGTTCCGCCGCAGCTTCGGAGACGGCGAAATCGGGTTTTATTCCGCCCCAGGCCGAACCGAGGTCGGCGGCAACCACACGGATCACAACCACGGACGCGTACTTGCGGCCGGAATTGATCTGGACGCGGTCGCTGCAGCGGCCAAACGCGACGGCACGGTCATCCGCGAAAAATCCGCGGGACATGCTCTGAACGTCGTGGATATCGCTTCGCTCGATCCGGTCGCTGAAGAGGTCGGTCATTCGAGCGCATTGATCCGCGGCGTGTGCGCCGGCTTCGTGCAGCGCGGCTACAAGATCGGCGCATTCGACGCCGCCGTTGCATCCAACGTGCTTTCCGGCTCCGGCCTGTCCAGTTCGGCCGCGTACGAAGTGCTTCTGGGCACAATCCTCAACTACCTGTACAATGACGGCAAGGTCGGCGCGGTTGAAATCGCACAGATTGCGCAGTATGCCGAAAACGTGTATTTCGGCAAGCCCTGCGGCCTGATGGATCAGATGGCCTCCTCCGTCAGCGGATTTGTCACCATCGACTTTGCCGATCCCGCATCTCCCGTGATTGAGAAGGTTGACTTTGACTTTGCCTCCTGCGCGCACGCGCTGTGCATCGTCAACACCGGCGGCAGCCACAACGATCTGACCGACGACTATGCGGCCGTTCGCGGCGAGATGGAAGCTGTCGCAGCCGTGTTCGGCAAGAAGGTACTGCGCGAAGTCGACCCGGCGGCGTTCTATGCCTCGATCGGTACAGTACGTGAGAAGGTCAGCGACCGCGCGCTGATCCGCGCCATGCACTTCTTTGCGGAAAACGAACGTGTCGAAGCGGAAGTGAACGCCCTGCGTCAAGGGGATTTTGAATCGTTCAAGCAGACCGTGATCGACAGCGGTTATTCATCCTATATGTACAACCAAAACGTCTTCACTGCCAAGCATCCGACCGACCAGCCCGTCTCGCTCGCACTTGCGCTGAGCGCAAAGCTGCTCGCCGGCAAGGGCGCGTGGCGCGTACACGGCGGCGGATTCGCCGGAACGATCCAGGCTTTTGTTCCGCTGGATCTGCTGGATACCTACCGCACGCAGATGGAAGCCGTGTTCGGCGCGGGAAGCTGCATTGCGCTGCAGATCCGCGCGCAGGGCGGTATCTGTGTCGCCGCAAAAAAAGCTTGACAAAACCTGCCGCATTTGCTACAATAGCATTCGCAAATCCCGCTCGGGGTTTGCGCCATGGAAGCGTATCGAAGTGGTCATAACGGGCCTGACTCGAAATCAGGTAGCCTTCACGGGCTCGTGGGTTCGAATCCCACCGCTTCCGCCAGGAAAGGATTGCTGCTTTTACAAGACAGCAGTCCTTTTTCTTTTTCTCATAATATGAAATCGGGCCAAAAGAAAACTCTCTTCACGGAATCTTGTGAGATAAGTAAACGTCCCCTTGTTTGTCATTGCGAGCGCCTTTATGGCGCGCGGCAATCCGTTCTCCTTCTTATACATCTATGCACTACCGGGGTTACGGATCGCCACGTTTAGTGTTGACCGGTCAGAAACATGGTCGTCTCACTCGCTTGGGGCGCTTCGTGATACTCCCTGTTTCTTCCTGCGCAGCCGCCTGCTGCATCCGCCACCGGCGGCGCAGGCATCTGCGCCTCGCGATGACACCGCTTTATATCGATATCTGACCATCCCACAAAATCCGTGATGAACCAAAAGAAAAAGCCGCTGCATTTCGGCAGCGGCTGTGCGTTTGCGTCCGGTCTGCATTGCGGCGAACCGGCGGACGCTGTGTGTCGGTTGGGATTGTTATTTCATTTCAACGAGCACCGCGTCATCGGGTGAATAATAATCCTCTGTGTTGCTGCTGATTCCCGCGGCCATATATGCTTGCTCAAACGAGATGTCCTCGATGTTGCTCAAGTATACGAACGTGGAATCCTTAGCGGCATTCGGCATTCTTCCGCTGATTTCAAGCCGGTATTTGTATGCGTAATCTTTGCACATCCATGTCCCGTCCCGCATCTCATAATACGTGTTCATGTTGCCCCTGACAGTTCTTCTCACTGCATTGTTCTTTGTGCATCCTGCAATCGACAGGGTCAAGATCATGCATAAGAGAATGATAAAGAGCTTTTTCATGATTCATTTCCTCATTTTCTTTTCAAATCGGAACATGCTGTCATAATCGTCGTCCTCGCCTGCGGGATCAAAGCGGATGCTTTGATTGCCCATTTACGGATTCCCCTTATTATCTTACAGCGCGGTAAATCTCAACAATAATGTTATAAATCTTCGTTCCGCGCAGGAACAAAATGAGTCTTTGAAGAAGGTTCGGCCGCTGCGCTTCGGCATTGAACGTGAGAGGTTCTGCCCCGTTGTCGATCACAAGCGCCTGTGTCAGACAGATGCCGCCTTCACCTAAAATCTCGGCTCTAATATACCGGAAATCTTCACTGCCCTCGACTGCGTCGAGATCCAGAACGATGGGATCGGAACCGGCTTCGCACTTCATGATGACTTTTCCGTTTGCGATCCACTGTATTTCTTTGGCGTTTTCAACGGTGACAGAAACCTTGTGCCCGCTGACCTCAACGCTGTTGAACATCGGGTAAGGGATGCCTTTACCCCGGACGTCGATGTCCTCTTTGGGTCCGATCTCATACACATCATTGCCGGGAAGACACTTGGACACGCAGAAGAAAGCGCCCGACTGCATCGTCTTTTTGACCTCTTGCTGCGTATTCTCTTTCATCATGAAAACGCTGAAGGAGCTGTCGCAATTGATCAGCGAATGCGCGTCCGTGTTGCTGAAGCCAATGACCGTTCTGCCGTAAGGCAGGCAGTGTATCAGAAGCTGATCCCACAATACTCTGTCATATCGCGTGACGGTATTGACCTCGTTGAGCACCTCTATGCCGAGACAGCTTTTATATTTCAGCAAAAGATTGCCGTAAAAATTGATGTTTTCCGGATCTGTTACAGCTTCCGGATATCTTGTGGAATCCAGCACGTCGCCGGGGTGGTTGATATGAGAGAGCGCGCCGTTGTCTTCGACAAATCTCAATGCGTTTTCAATACCAACCTCGTTCTCACCGACAAGGCCGGAAAGGTTCGTCTTGTTCTTGCCGGTGTAATATCCGGCAAACCCGTTGCCGACGCCGGTCGGGAGGAAATAGCCGTTCACATGGTTCTTTGAGAGTGTCAGATGATTCAGCTCGTTTGCGCCGGTGATGCAGGTCATGCCGTACCCTCTGTTGTTATAGGCGCCGGACGTGATCGCCGCGTACTCTTCATCGGTGAGAACGCTCATCTTGTTGCCTAAAAAATACTGATACCAATACGGGAACACAAGTTCGGGCTTTTTGTTCCACTCCACGCCCGTAACGGCGTGATCGCTGTTGGCAAGGAAATCGTAGCCGAGCGCATAATACTCCTTGACCATCTCCGGGAGATCCACGTCGGCGTCGCTCCAGGTCGTGTGCGAATGCAGAACACCCCTGTATGCGCCCCAGGCGTTATCTCCGCTCCACACGACGTCCGCATACGGCGACATGATGGTATAATCGGACGCAGCAGAGGACATAAGTCCGCCGCATACACTGCACAGCAGGATCATACTGAGCATCACGCATAACACTTTTTTCATAGATTGTTCTCCTTTGCCATAGATTTTTTGAATTCCCGAAAAGAATTCAAAACGGCATGGTTCCGCCTTGCACAGCTCTGCTGTTTCGGTAGTCATTAAACAATCAGAAGACAATCGCAAAGCCGGATTTTCTGCTTCATTATACCACACCTGACCCGATTCCGCAACAGCGAAGGGGATATTTTTGTTCTCCGTCCGCATGCGAGACAATCCCCTGCTGCTGTTTTGAAGGATACCTCACTCCGTGCGGCGCTGTCGCCGCATCGCGTAGCAGCAAAAGAGCAAAACGCCGAAAAAGCAGGCAGTGCGCTTGACAGGAAACAAAGCGCAATGTATAATTTGCCCAAACATTCTGCATAAGCACAGAATAGAATCATCACAAAGAAGCGGAAGGTGTATCTATGAAAACGATGAAAAGAATCCTGGCTTTCGTCCTGTCCTCTCTGCTTGCGGTATCGCTTCTGACGACGGCGTTTGCGGCGGAGGATACGGTCATTGCAAACGGTACCGGCGGCGAAGGCATCACATGGACATTGACAGAGGGCGGCGTTCTGACCGTCAGCGGCAACGGACCGATCGTGGATGACACGCTGGTCGAAGAGGACGGTAACGGCACAATCACAACAGAGAAGCTCGACTGTATCGCCTTTCAGTTGACAGCGGCTTTCGAGGAGCGCACAAAAGACCTCGATCCGGAAGAGACGGAACGTGCCCGGTTCGACTTTGTGAAAACGCTCGTGATCGAGGAAGGGATCACGGCCATTCCCGATGAAGAGTTTGACAGCGTCTATCCCCGCAGCATCACGCTGCCGTCCACACTGGAAAGCATCGGCTGGGGCTCGGTCAACGCGATGTTCGCGACGACGCTGACCGTGAATAACAAAGATCTTGTTACGACGGGCAATATCAGCATCGCGGGCTATAACGAAAATGCGCAGCCTTATGCCGATATCGAAGCAGCGATTGACGCCATGGTTGCAAGCCGTGTCGGGATGGAAAACCTCAGCAGCGAATTGACGGTTTTCTATGATATGCAGTGCGCATATGCCATCCGGGAAGGCGTCGAACAAGAGTTGACTGCGCAGCAGATGCTCTCCGATTTCAATGCATTCTACGGCACGGATTTCACGGATCCGGACGCGGTCATTTCGTTTTGTCTGCCGCGCGTGAACGATCTGTTCGGCACAAGCTTCAACAGCGCAGAAGATGCGCTGACCGTGGTGCAGGACGACGACGGCCAGTATGTGCAGCCGATCGGGCAGATCGAGGAAAAGATCAGCGAGATGTACGGTGCGTTTGACATCGAAGAGCGTCTCTATACGCTCCGCCTCGGCGAGGACGGCTACGTGGAGTACACGCCGTACACCTGGCTGACCGTATATGCACCGAAAAAAAGCAATACGGAAGAAGCGGCAAAGATCAGCGGCGTGTCGTTTCAGGCCGTACCGGAACCGGGCGCAGACAATTCCTTTATCGGCAGAATCCGGCAACTCTTCGGAAAGATCAAAGCCTTCTTTATGAGGATTTGGTCGTATATTCAGCTCTACTGGGCGCTCCTTCGTCCGAATCGTTGAACGCACATATATCAAAACACATCAAAAAACAATCAAGCGCCTCTTCGGAGGCGCTTTTTTCACGATGTTCACGAAAAGTCAGCACACCATATCGCTGTGTTTTCGTGGTTTCACGACCGGAGTATTATCTCATACACAGATCACTTAATAGAATCTGATTCCCGCTTTTTCAAAATACGGATTGCGTGGAATCCGGCTGACGATCCGTCCATCCGCAGCGGTACCGTTTGAAACGCGCAAAACGCGGCACGGACGATGCGCTATTTTGCCCGGAGCTGGCTTCGGAGAATATACGCAACCGCCCTTGTGCCGTACCGGATATACTTGCCGAGGTTGCCTTTGATCCCGGTCAGCAGAGGCGAACGGATCTTCACGCGGTCGGGCGTGTTCTGCGCTGCGCGGACACGAACGTTGTCGTCCGCAAACGGGGAAAACAATCCGTCGCTTCCGGTAAAATACGCGCCGTCCGCGAAAGCAGTCAGCGATTGCAGAGCGTCTTTCTGCGGCATGCTGCCTTCAAACGGCAAGAGACAGAGCACGGCGCTCTCGCTGCTGCCGTTGTAGGACGGCGCCAGGCTCTTGCCCTGCGGCGCGATCAGCGAATAGGTTTGCGGAATGCGGTCGCCGGAGCGGTTAGGGTGATGGCGCTGCTTTCCGAAATAGGTGCCGAACGGATTCATGCTCACGCTGCCGCCGCGATGCAGACGCATCGGACAGCAGGCCATCGAGTTCAGAACGTTCCGCGCGATGCCGACAAGAAGACCGGTTTCTCCGTCGGTCACGCCGACAAGTCCCGCGCTCAGTTGGTTGTTGAAGGAATCGAGCGTGCGGTTCTTTTCGTCCGCCTCTCCGAAGGATGCGGTGCGGTAGCAGGAAACGTCCTGCTCATAGTTTCGCTTGATTACGGTGACGTCGCGGCGGCTGCAGCAGGACAGTTCAAATGGAACAGCCTCCTGCCAGCGCATGTCCGTGTATCTGCCGAGTGTGGAATTCTCCGTAGAGATCGCGTCGCGCTCCTGCGTATACGGGTAGTTGACCTCTGTAATCATGAAAATGCCCTCGGCTGCATCCGATGTGAAAAAGCGGTAACAAAAGCTGCCCTGCCGCTTTGCGTTCGGCAGAGAAATGCTGCCGCGCAGTTCGATACACTCTCCGCCGACGATGCTGCCCGGCGTCAGACTTTCGCAAACGAAATCATACTTCTTTCCGCCGTAGGTGAGATACGATCGCAGAAAATCTTCTGTGCCGATTGTTTTTCCATGGTGCGTCAGACGCCGGATCTGACCGTTTGGCAGGAATTCCAGTCTCGCGCCGCCGCTCTCAAGCGTGCGCGAATCGCCTTTCCGGCTCCATTGCGCTTCGGTCGCTTTGATTGCGTACTCGTCCTTGATCTCGCGGAAACGAAGCATCAGAAAAACACTGTCGCCGCCCATCGGTACGGCCGTATAGCTTTCGAGACCGTCCGCCTCAATCAGCGGGGCGGCGGTGCAGGAAACCTGCACGCACTGCAGTGCAGTACCGGTCACATTGTGTACGACCGGATTTCCGTCTGCGCGCAGATACGCGCCGCGCAGCGCATCCGCCAATGCGTTCGCCGCAGCTTCCCGCTGAATATTGAGCACGGGCGTAGCAAGTCCGAAGTGCGTGGTGGACAGCAGCTTGATTCTGTTCAGGAAATCCGTTTCGTTTTCGTTCACTTTTGCCGCTGTGCGGCTGCGTTCGATCGCCGTCCAGATCTTGCGGTTATACGGCTTTTCCGCCCACGAAGCGTATCCCGTGAAGTTGCCGTCGGCCGTATCCTGCGTGAACGAAATCGTGCCGACGCTCCCGTGCGTGTCGAGATAGCCGCCCGGCGTGTCGAACACAACGTAGTCCAGATCGGCGACTTCTCTGACCAGCCCGCGGATGCCGTCCGTATTGGCCAGGCGGTTTCCGATAACCGGCAGATCGAGGCTTTCCCAGAAGATCGCGTCCGCATCCATATTGATGAAGAGAAACAAATCGCGGTTGATCCGGCCGTCAAGCTGCTTTTGGCGCAGGGATTTCACCCATGCGCGCAGGCAGCCCGCGTCGCAGACGTCCGCGTTGGAGTAGGTCGGAATGACCGTCAGCCCCTCCCCTTTGTATGTAAACGTGAGCGGGTTGAACGCCTGCTCGTCATTCAGCGCGGGCACAAGCGTTTTTAACGCGTCGAACGGCACGCACGAATAATAAAGGCAAACGGCGCGTACGCCGAGCTTGTTGTATGCTGCCGCCTGCGACGGCGTGAACATGACTTCCTGCGGGCGGACGATTTTTTCATATCGGCCGAAAAGATCGCGCAGTCCGGAACCTTGCGGGTTGCTGATTGCAAGATGTACAGACGATGCGAGCTCATCCGCCTGCATCGCGCCGAGCGCGCCGTTTGAGTAGCCCATAATGATATGCGCATCGCCGCAAAGATTGACTCTGCGCTGCATGCCTTCGAGAATATCCGGCGCGTACTGCGGCAGAATCTGCTCAAGTGAAAAGAAATTGTCGCTGTCCCAGGTACCTTTGACCGGAATGCCTTCGGCGTTGAGCGCATCGAGCACGGCGATGATCTTGCGGATGATGCGGATATCCGAGCCGAAGCCCTGCGCATCGTTTGTGTCTGCGCGGTAGGAGTGGCAGCAGTTTACATGAAAGCCGAATGCGACATGTATTCTATCGGTCGTCATACAGGCGCTCCTTTCCTTGCGGGGTTATTCTCAACGACAGGGCAGCATATCAGTTGCTGATAACACTCCAAGTCGGGCAGATGCGGAAACGTCAGCAGGGAACAACGGACAGGATGTATTCCGCAATCTTTGTGCTGTGCATGATGTAGCCGGTGTGTCCGGCTTTCGGAAAGATTTTCAGCTTCGCGCCCGGAACGGTCCGGGCAATATGCCGGGTGTGCGCCGGCTTTATGACGTCCTTTTCGCCTGCGGTAACGAAGGTCGGCACGCGAATGGATTGCAGCATCTCGTCCGTAATGTCTGGCTCGCGCATCATAATGCGCATTTTGTCGCTCCGGTCCACGTGGCTCCAGAGCTTGAAGAATTTCATCGGCAGCTCTTTTGTGCTGTCCGGATTCAGACTCGCGCCGCTGACAATCAGCGCCGAGAGCAGGTCGGGATGCGTGCTCGCGAGAATCAGGCCGATAATACCGCCGTCCGAAAAGCCGTAAAACACCGGCTTTTCAAGGCCGAGCGCCATAATGAACTGCACCATATCCTCCACCATGTCTTCATAATGCAGCGTCTTGACTTTCTCGCTTTTCCCGTGGTCGCGCGAGTCGGGACAGTATACGGTAAAATGCTCGGAGAGCATCCTGGCGGACTTGCGGAATATCTTATGATCCATGCTGTTGCAATGCACCATAACCAGCGGTCTGCCCGCTCCCGTCTTTTCATAGTACAGTCTGACGCCGTTGACCGTTATATACATTGATCCATCCTCCTCACACCGCGGGGAGCACTTCCAGCCAGTAACCGTCATGGTCCTGAATAAAATAGATGCCCATGTCCGGGTTCTCGAAACAAATGCAGCCCATCTCCTCGTGGAGCTTGTGCGCCGCTTCAAAATCGTCCGTGCGGAACGCGAGATGAAACTCCTCTTCGCCGATATCGTACGGGGCGGGATGATCGCGCAGCCAGGTCAGCTCCAGCTCAAAATCACTGGATTCGTTGCCGATATACACGATGATGAAAGAACCGTCGCCCGCGGTCTTGCGGCGCTTTTCCGTAAGACCCAGCGCCTGCTTGTAGAAGGAGAGCGACCTGTCCAGATCCTGCACATTGTAATTCTCGTGAATCATTTTGAATTGCATATTTTTTGCCTCCTTATTTGATTTCCCAGTGCGTCTGCTTTGCGGTATTCAGCAAAACCGATTCGCCGGTGCGGTTATGCGTGATAAAGCGATTGACAGCACGGCTGCCCGCTTTGAAGTGCATGGGTAGTACGTATTTTGGCCTGCAAGCGGAAAGAAAAAACTCCATGCCCTTTGCGAAATTCTCCTCAAGGCGATCGTCCAGAACCACAAAAGCAGCGTCTATGGGGACGCCCTCCAGTTTGCGGATCTCGCGTTTGAAGACGGTTTCCTGCGCCGAGAGCCATTCGGGATCCTCGCCCGGCCAGTCCCACCAGTTGAGGTCGCCCGCGTGGAACAGTGTTTCATCCGGAGTTGTGACGAGAAAGGCAACGCCTTCATCGGTCGAAACGAACGTCCGGACAGTGCCGAGCCCTTCAATCCGGTAAGTCCGGTCTGCGTCCAGAAACTGCACATCCGATTCCTTCGGTACCGAAGTATTTCCCCTGACGTCAAATGACAACAGGTATTTCGTCGTGCGTGCGCCGCCGGCAAGTGAAAAAATCTTCGGATTGAAGTGATCCGGATGCGCATGACTTGCAAAAACATAGAGGGGTTTGTCCATGGCTTTTTGCCTGACAAGCGAAATATCCCCGCAATAATAGTCGAACAGCAAAGCGGCGTTTTCCGTTTCCACAAGAAAACCGCTGTGTCCGAGATAATCTATATTCATAACGCTGCCCTGCTTTCCGGTACGAGATACTATCGTTTGCATGATGGGTTAGTCTTTCTGACTCTCATCCAAATCTATCTGATTTATTATACCAAATCCGAATAGATAACGCAAGATTTCAAGAAAAACAAGATTATGACGATTGTCCATCAGCACGAACATAATGAGAGGACTGGATCTTTGGATTATGGTATAATCAAGCCGCTCAAACAAAAGCATACACTGTATTGCTCACGGAAACAAAGGACAATCCGAAGAATTCAAAAGCCGAGACTCACCGTTTTAAGTGAATCTCGGCTTTCTTGAAGCTGTTTTTACAGTTTCTGTTTAAGCGCTGCTATGAATATGAGATCGTCTCGGATTACTCCGGGAGAACTCCACCCATGCTGATCTTGCCCTCTCAGCTGACTTTGACTCTCATCAGCGGAATGAACGCGTCGTCATAGATGCCGACCATTCTCCGGACGAGCTGGATGACCTCGGGGCCGGCGGAATCGTCGTCGACAACCGCATCGTCGCTGACAGCGATATCGCCGTCCTTGTCGATGTAGAACTTGACCCAGCGATAAGTGGTGTTCAGACTGTTGCAGCACTCCAGATACTCAAGGCGCTTTGCAGGATCCGTACCGCCGAAGCTCCAGCATCTGAGCGCAACAAGCGGGTCGCCGTCCGAATCGAAGATTACATGAATATCGATGTCGTTGGTATTATCCCCTCTGTAGGAGATGATCACACGGTTGTCATCGATGTCCCTGTAGCGGATGCCCTCTGCATCACACGCGCGCAGAAAAGTAGATTTGTAGCTCATACTTACAACCTCCATTTATTATTGTGAATACTCACATAAATTATAGTATCAGATTCGTTTGAAAAAATCAACAGTTTTACCAAAAAAGCAGTAAATAAGGGTCTGTCTGCGGAATTCTGTTTGACTTGACAAACGAACACGAATTCGGCTGCCGCGAAACCGGCAGGGTTTTCATTCGTGCAACGAACGAATCAGGGATGAAAACTTGCCTTACGGAAACGGATGGCCTCTTGTTTCTCCGTTCTTTCTGTTGATGTTACTGCCCGCAGCGCAAAGAGCGAATGCTCCTTGCGGATCTCAAATACATTGCAATCTTTTCATTTATCCTCCGCCTTCGGTATCGTGGTTTCCTTTTCCTTCCGACGGGTATAGATTAGCATCATTGATTCTATCAACGCAATATATATTCTCTAACGTTTCATCATTTAATTCTTACAAAATGCATGCATACGCAAAAAAACGCCGTCGGCTGACGACGTTTTCTCTCCCCCCTGCGGCCTGTCATTTCTGCGATGCGTACTTTTGCGCGAATGCGTAGAATGCCTCGCTGCGCTGCGCGTCATACGCGGCAAAGCGCGAATCTCCTCTGGAAGAGAGGAAGTGTCCAGCGCCCTCATAGGTAATCAGCACACTGTCCACACCGTTTGCCTGCAGCGCTGCATAGATATCCAGCGCGCTCTGATAGGAGATCAGTTCGTCATCCGTCCCCTGCACCACAATCGTCGGCGGAACGTCCGGTGAAATCTGCTCGACAGTCGTGATCGCACGGATCGCGTCGGCGTTGCGTTCGACCGTGGACGGCACGACGACCTCTTTCGTCAGACCAGACAGCAGCAGATACGCCGCCTTGCCGACCATGCTCTTGCCGGCCTTCGCCTCCGCCAGAAAGTCGGATGGTGCGCAGTTGCTGACGACGAACGCAATATCCATCGGACAGTTTTCGTACTGTGTGTAGGCATACAGAAGCATGATATGCGCGCCGGCGGAATGCCCTGCCAGAATCAGCTTGCCCTGTTTGATCCCGCGCTGCTCCAGCTCCGCCTTGATTGCCGCAATCGCAAGACCCACTTCGCGCACCATATCCTGTGCCGTTGCGCCGTTGAATATCTTGCTGTAATTCATCGACGCGGCGATATAGCCGGCTTCGGCCGCTTTGCGGCAGTCCCTGTAAAAGATGCCGGCATGACCGCTGACCCATGCACCGCCGTGAATGGTCAGAAGAACGTCCGTCGGCACATCCGGGTCGATTGTTTCGGGCATGAATACCTTTACGTCGCCCCAGACCGTGTCGGCATAGACGACGCTGATCGCCCCGTCCGGCGTTTCTTTGGAAGAAGGAACGGCAGTCAGATTCGTAAAGAACGCGATCACTGCCAAAAGCGCGACAAATACGCGGCGAATCATAGAATATAACATGTTTACACCAGCCTTCTGACGGAACATAATCGCCGTCCTTCTTACTTATGTGTCGAAGTACTTCTGCATAGATTTATACTCGCCGAGCACCAGCATGGTCGCATCTTCCGTCATCATGGTTTCGGGATTGATGGACAGAATCATGCGGTCGTTCTTTTTCAACGCAATGATCGTGATATTGTACTTCCTGCGGATGTCGATCTGACCGACCGTTTTGCCGATCCACGCTTTCGGGACAGGCACTTCGAGAATCGCGTGCGTGTCGTCCAGCTCGATGTAGTCCAGAATGTGGTTGCTGCCGTAGCGGATGGCTGTCCATTTTGCCATCTGCTTTTCGGGATAAACGACTTCATCCGCGCCGTTGCGCAGCAGGAATTTCGCCTGCACGTCCCGTTCCGCTCGGGAAATCACAAAAGATGCGCCCAGCTCTTTGAGCAGCGAAGTCGTCTCCAGCGAGCTTTGAAAATCTCCGCCAATGGTCACGATGCACAGATCGAAATTGTCGACGCCGAGCGAATCCAGAAACTGCGCATCGGTGCTGTCGCCGATCTGTGCGCTCGTCACATACGGCAGCACACGGTCAACGCGTTCTTCATTCTTATCCACAGCCATAACATTGTGCTCCATCTCGTTGAGCTGCATGGCGATATGTCTGCCGAATCGGCCGAGTCCGATCAATAAAACATTTTTCATGCTTGCGTCTCCTTTTTATCCGACGGATATTTTTTCCTGCGGCAGCTTGGAAATGATCTTCGGCGTTTCGGGCATGGCCGCATAAACCACCGTCAATCCTCCGACTCTGCCGGTAAACATGAGCAGCATCAGGATGCATTTGGAAATGACGCCGAGCCGCGTTGTGATGCCCAGCGTCAGGCCGACCGTTGCGATCGCAGACGCGGATTCAAACAGGCAGTCGTGGATCGGTAAACCCTCCAACAGGCTGATGAGTATGCCGCCCAGCACAAACAGAACCACATACAGCATCAGGACGGTTGCTGCGTTTTTCACCGTTTTCTCGTCGATCCTGCGGCCGAAAAACGATGCGTTATCCCTGCGCCGGAAAGTCGCCCATGTGTTGGCCAGCAGTACGGCGACCGTTGTGGTCTTCATGCCGCCTGCCGTGGAGCCGGGAGAAGCGCCGACCAGCATCAGCAGGATCATCATGGTCTGTCCCGGTTCGCGAATTGCGCGCAGATCCACCGTGTTGAAACCGGCGGTACGCGTCGTGACGGACTGAAAGAGCGAACTCCAGATCCGAGCGCCCCACGGCGCGCCGCGAAACTCGAACAGCGCGAAATACAGTGCGGGCAGCAATATCAGCAGAGCGGTCATCGTCAGGATCACCTTGCTCTGCATCCGATAGCGCCGCAAGCGAAAACGATGCAGCGCAATGTCTTCCCACGTGAGAAAGCCGAGGCCGCCCGTCACGATCAGCAGAATCAGTACAATCTGCGGCCACGGGCTTGCGGCATAGCGTGTCAGCGAGGAAAACGCCTTGCCGGGTGCGCCCATCAGATCGAAGCCGGCGTTGCAGAACGCGGAAACGGAATGAAAAAACGACATCCAGATACCCCTTGCGCCGAAATCCCTACAGAAAACAGGCATCAGGCAGATGGCGCCGAGCAGCTCCACGGCAGCGGTAACCTTGAGAATAAAACCGGTCAGGCGGACGATTCCGCCGACCTGCGGGGCGGAAATGGAACTCTGCATAATGCTGCGCTGGGAAAGTGAAATCTTTTTACCGGACAGCAATGCAAACGAGACGGCGATCGTGATGACGCCCAAACCGCCGATCTGTATCAGCGTCAGGATCACAGCCTGCCCGAACGCCGACCAGTACGTCGCCGTGTCATACGCGACCAAGCCGGTCACGCACCCCGCGGAAACAGCGGTGAACAGCGCATTCGGAAACGGCGTCACAACGCGTGCACGCGTGGCGATGGGCAGCATCAGCAGCAGTGCGCCCAGAAAAATCAGTCCGGCAAAGCCGAGAATGATGATCTGAAAGGACGAAAGCCTTCTCTTACGAAATGATTCGGAACGCGGCAACGGAACACCCCCTGTCTTGTCAACGCAGACACGCCGAAGATGGCGGAAGACTGATTTTAACCAAATGTAATATAGCATAAACGTGTAAAAAATACAAGACATTTTCTGCCGCAGGAAACGCACACGGCATCCTGTCCTGCTGACAGACTTATTTTCGCCGTCTCACGGCGCAAAGCGCATTTGTACATATAGACATTCGCCGCTGCACATGGTATAATGTGGTGTATCCCACTTGTTTCGGAGGTTCTTGCAGATGAAACCGGAAAATGCGCATTTCAGACCTTTAGACTATTACCGCGAAAACATGTGCGAAACGCTTGAGGACGTTCTGGACTTTGCCAGATGTCTGGAGGACACCGCTTTCCCCGTACTCAGGCGCTTTCACGGCTGGGACAGAAGCGAAGAGGAACCGCTGCCCGCGATTGAAACAATGCAGACGTTCCCGGTCTTCGATCCTACACAGCGGGACGAAAACGCCATTCAGACAGGCTGGATGATGACCGAGCTTGCCCTGCCGTATATCAGCCGGTTCTTTGACCCGAAAGAATACGGCAATTACGGCTTCACCTACTACACCGGCTACGACCTGGATATCTATTGCGACGATCACCCGGTCGAGCTGTACACCTATATGGGCGGGCATTTTGACCTTGGCTGTGCGCCGGACGGACAGACGCACTGCGTCTTTCTGCGTATCGACAGCCCGAACAACAAACTCGTTTGCGGCATCACGTCCCGTTACTATCTCAAGGGGCTGCGGCAGACCAACGAACAGATTGCCAATCTCGCCCGCTCTCTGCGCGCCGGCTGTCACCTGCTGTCCACGTCCAACCGCCGGGAGAATCTGTATGTGCAGGGCGAGGTCGAGATCAACAAATCAAAGCTGACGGACGCGGAAAGAGCGCAGCTTTCGCGCTGTCTGATTGACACGGCGAACTATATGGTTCTCGCGATACGCGACGACTCTTTCCTGCGCAAGATTGAACCGGCGCTCGGCATGCTCAAACCGGCGGCGGACTATGCCAAGCGGTTCACGATCTACTTCATCGGACACTCGCACATCGATCTTGCGTGGAAATGGCGTTACCCCGAAACGATCGAGTGCATGAAGGGCACGTTTGAGACGCAGCTCGCGCTGATGGAGAGAGAGCCGTCCTACGTCTATATGGAGACGTCCGCCGTTTTGTGGCGGGACATGAAAGAGAAATACCCCGATCTGTGGGCACGAATCCGCGCCGCTGCGGACAGAGGACAGTTTGAGCCGCAGGGCGGCATGTGGTGCGAGACAGACGGGCAGTGCGTCGGCGAGGAAAGCTGGTTCCGGCAGATTGAGAACGGACAGCGCGTCGCGATGGATACATGCGGCAAAAAGGCGACATGCGGCGTGAACATCGACGCATTCGGCTTTAACGCGGGACTGCCGAAGATTCTGACGAATGCGGGACTTCGCTACTTCGTCACACAGAAGCTGCGCTATAATGAGTATACCCTGTTCCCCTATATCCACTTCTGGTGGGAGGGCGACGACGGCAGCCGTATCCTGACGCTGCACGAATACCCCGGCCACTCCAATCACATTGAATTTGACGAGCTGGCCAAGACGGTACGCATCCATCATCTGACGGACGGCTTTTACCATATCCCGCTGCTGTGGGGCTACGGCAATCACGGCGGCGGTCCGCTGCCCGTGATGATGGACCGGATCGACGAGCTGAAGAAGCAGACCGTTTTCCCGAACATTCAGTTTTGCGGCCTGACGGAGTTTTATGATATTCTGACCGCTACCGAGGATCTCTCTACCCTGCCGACAGTCAGGAACGAACTGTTTCTGGAAACGCATCACAAAACATACACGGTGCAGGCAAGGACGAAAAATCTCAACCGCGCATGTGAGCGCGCGCTGCTCAACTGCGAGAGTCTTCAGGCGGCAAGCGGCGTGTACCACGACGTAACGCGGGCATGGGAAAAAGAGCTGTTCGGACAGTTTCACGACGTACTGGCCGGCACCTCGATGCTCAAGGTTTATCTGGATCTGTATGAAGACTTTGACGAGGCGTTTGCGATCATAGCCGATTCCGACAGAGACTGCGCGGAAAAAGCGCTCGGCGCCGGCGACGAGGTCTATGTATTCAATCCGGTTTCCGTGCAGGCGGACGCGCCGCTCATTCTCGACAGAGCGCCCGCAGGCGTGTGCGGCTACGCTGTCGACAGCCTCGGCGGCAGGCATGTTTACCAAAAGACGTCCGACAATAAAACGGCGGTTTATTTTCACGGCCTTCGTCCCTATTCCTTCAACCGCCTGCGCTTTGTCGACGGACAGCCGGAAAGCGCGATAAGCGTCTGCGGCAGCACGGTTGACAACGGTGCAATCCGTGCCGTGTTCGACGCAGAGAAAGGCACGATCACGTCCCTGCTCTTTGAGGGCAAAGAGCTCTGCGGCGGTCAGATCGGCGCGTTCCGGATTCTCGAAGACACAAGAAGCCGCGACTACGACTCGTGGAATTTCGGCTTTACCGGAAAAGAATGGGACATGCGCTGCATCGGTTTTGAGATCGCCGAACAGGGGCCTGTCCGTGTGGTGGTCAGAGCTAAATTTGCCTTCGGCATCTGGACGGAGAAAAAGCCCTACTACGGCACATATCTGTGGCACACGCCGGCGGTGGATTACCCAACCAGTTTCCTGACGCAGGACTACATTTTCTACGTGAACGACCCAATGATCCGCTGTGTGCTGCATGCCGACTGGTGGGAGAACGGCAAGGATCTGAAGCTCTCCGCCCAGACGACCGTTCGCAATCCCAGAGCGTTTTATAAGATACCGTTCGGCAGGCTGGAGCGCCCCGTAAAGCGTGAAACGCCCTACGAAAAAGCGCGGTTTGAAGTGCCGGCCATGACCTATGCCGACCTTGTCGGGGACGACGGCTATTCGTTCGCGCTGCTCAACCGCTCGAAACATGGCTACGACGCGCTCGGCAGCAGAATCCGGCTGACGCTGCTGACGTCGCCGACAGGCGCGGACATCGCGAAAGTGCCCGACCCGACCGCTGACCGGGGCAAGCACGTGATCGAATATGCTTTCCTGCCGCACAGAAACGACTTCGATATCGAAAACGCCGCCATGTGCTACGAAAGAGGCTGCATGATCCTGCCGGGAAGCGATACGCCCGCCGTACCGCTCGGCGAAACGCTGCTGCAAGCGTCCGACGACAGCCGGACAGTCACCAGCGTCCGCCTGCTTCCGGATGGAAAACGTTTTTACAGAACACTCGACAAGGACGGCAAACTCGGCAGCGAGACAAAATAACGACGCCGTACCAAACGACCGTTCGGAAACAGTTTCACTTGAATTACAGACCATTGATGCCGCAGTCAGTTCATCCGACTGCGGGTTTTCTTACATAACTGTCACTTGACTGTCACTTGATCTTCACTTTTCCGTGGTATTCTGGTATTCGTGAAGGAGGAATCACCGTGAAAAGAATCAAGCGATCGATCTGTATGATGCTCTATGCCGTTCTCTTGCTGACCTGCACCTTTCCGGTTTCGGCGGCCGACAGCGGCACGCCGTACAGCCCGGCAGCGCACGCGTTTGACCGTGCGTGCGGCGGTGTGCATGACGCCTTTTTCGGCCTTGCACAGAGATTGATGCGGCAAAATGAAATCCCGGCAAAAGACGACTTCATGCGCGCGGAACATCCGCAGTTTTATCCCGGCACGGAAGAAACGGTGCACGGGGACGGTTGGTACGGCGGTTTTGCGGACGAAAGTATTATCCCGCAGATGTGGCGTATGAACGCACACCGGCAGCCCGATCCGGAAGGCTGGCGTATCAGAGGGCTACACGGTACGGGCGGCTATCAGTGCGCGCTCGGCAACATATTTACCGACCAGAGACTTCGTCTGATGCTGCTCTCCTGCGGCAGCGACGCGAACCGGAACGGCATTGCGGATATCCTGCTGTTTATCAGCTTCGACGGTGTCGGAATCACCGGCCAAACAATGCACAAAATGCGTGAAGCGGTCGAACAGTCGCTCGCGCCCTACGGCGTGACGACGGTCGACATCATCGCCTGTACGATCAGCGCGACGCACTGCCACAACGCGCTCGACACACAGGGAATGTATATCCCGCAAATCCTCAAATGCCTGCCGAGGGCGCTGATGCATGCGGCGCCGCGCTCGATCGAGCCGGAGATGGAGCAAGCCCTGACTGCACAGGCCGCTTCCTGCGCTTCAAAGGCGTATGACCGTATGGAGCCGGGCACGCTCTCATATTATGAAACGCCGCCTGTAGACGGTGCCGGAGATCGTCTGGAAAGCGGCGTCAGGCTGAAGAACTGGTTCTCCGGTTTCCTGTTTGAAGGCGAGAGCGGCGAGACAACGGTTCTCGCAAACCTTGCCGCACATCCGGTCAGTTACTCGGAAAACTACGGCGGGCTTCTGTATGCGGACTACCCGTATTTCATGGCGCAGGCTTTGGAAGAGGCCGGCGTTCACCTCGTCTTTACGCAAAGTGCGCAGGCCTCGATCCGCACGCCGTCGCTAAATATTGAGCCGGACAGCGCACGCGACAGGGAGGCACGTATTCGCGCATACGCTGTCCAAAGCTGATTGGCAGGCACGGTACGGCAAACTATTCGCAGCTGTTTTCTATCGCCTGAGCAGCGGATACGGTCAGGCGGATTTCGACGATCACATCAAAACCGCGTACCTGCTCGCGCGCCACATCCTCGACGCGCTGCCCGCAGCTGATCCGCTGGCGCCGTCGCTCCGCGTCAAAAACATGCTCTTCCCGCTGGATCTGGACAACGGCCTGCTTGCGCTCGGCAGCATCAGCGGGATACTGGGCGAGTATGTGATGCAGTCGGACACGGCGGAATCCGGCTATGCTGTCGCGGTCGAGCTGGGCCTGATCGAGCTGGGGCGCGTTGCGGTTCTGACCGCACCGGGTGAGCTCTCGCCTGCCCTGCTGCTCGGCAGCGATCCGGATTACACGGGCGACGCACGCTGGACGGGCGTCACTTCCTGGACAGGTGAAGAATGGCCGTATGATCCGCTTGAAACGATTGTGCGCAAAGCATACGGAGACAATGAAAAGACGGTGCTGCTGTTCGGTCTGTCGAACGGCGCGATCGGCTACGTCTACCCGGATGAATGTGTCACGCAGTCAGTCGCCGGTGCACTGTTCTATAAACATGACGGAGATAAATTTACCAACAACATGCTGTTCACGACCGGCGGGACAAGCGGATCACAGCTCATATGCGCATATACGAAACTACTTGAATCACTTGATTGACAAGCTTTTTTTGAAAAAGTATTGTTTTCTCTGTCGAAGCATGTTATAGTTAAGATTAGTAGTGTTGACACGGGGGGATCATGATGAATAAGATCGGATTCGATAATGAAAAGTATCTGAAAATGCAGTCGGAGCACATCCGCGAGCGGATCAGCCAGTTCGGCGGCAAGCTGTATCTGGAGTTCGGCGGCAAGCTGTTCGACGACTACCATGCCTCGCGCGTACTGCCGGGCTTTGCGCCGGACAGCAAGGTGCGCATGCTCCTGCAGCTCAAGGATCAGGCAGAGATCGTGATCGTCATCAATGTGGCCGACATTGAAAAAAACAAGGTTCGCGGCGATCTGGGCATCACATACGACCTGGATGTGCTGCGTCTGATCGACGCTTTTCAGGGCATCGGTCTGCTGGTCGGCAGCGTCGTGATGACACGCTACCAGGCACAGCCTGCGGCAGACGCATTCTGCAAGCGGCTGGAAAGTCTGGGCATCCGCGTCTATCACCACTACTCCATCGAGGGGTACCCCTCCGACGTGGAGCGCATCGTCAGCGACGACGGTTTCGGCCGCAATGACTATATCGAAACGTCCCGTTCGCTCGTCGTAATCACCGCGCCCGGACCCGGCAGCGGCAAAATGGCCACCTGCCTGTCGCAGCTCTACCACGAGCACAAGCGCGGCGTCAACGCCGGCTATGCGAAGTTTGAAACGTTCCCGATCTGGAACCTGCCGCTCAAGCACCCTGTCAACCTTGCGTATGAGGCGGCAACGGCAGATCTCAACGACATCAACATGATCGACCCATTCCATCTGGAGGCCTACGGCGAGACGACGGTCAACTACAACCGCGACGTTGAAATCTTCCCGGTGCTGGCCGCCACATTCGACCAGATCTACGGCGAGTGCCCCTACAAATCCCCTACCGACATGGGCGTGAATATGGCAGGCAACTGCATCGTGGACGACGAAGTGTGCTGCGCCGCGTCGCGTCAGGAAATCATCCGGCGCTATTATGCCGAGCAATGCGCGCTCAAAAAAGGCATGGGCAGCGCGGAAGCCGTGCAGAAGATTAAGCTGCTGATGAAGCAAACAGGCATTACCATCGACGAGCGTCCTGTGATCGGCGCCGCACGGCTGAAGGCCGAACTCACCGGCGCACCTGCCGCCGCGATTCAGGTAGCCGAAAACGTATGTGTGACCGGCAGGACGTCCGATCTGCTCGGATCGAGCGCAGCCGCCATGCTCAACGCGCTCAAGACGCTGGCCGGTATCAAGGACGAGATCCACCTGCTGTCCCCTGCCGTCATTGAACCGGTACAGGAGCTGAAGGTCAAGTACATGGGCAACCACAACCCGCGTCTGCACATGGACGAGGTGCTGATCGCGCTGTCCGTTTCCGCAGCGACGAATCCGCTCGCGCAGCTCGCGCTGCAGCAGATTCCGAAGCTGCGCGGTCTGGAAGCGCACGTGACGGTGATCCTCACAGAGCGGGATGAAACGGTGTTCAAGAAGTTCGGCATGAACCTCACCTGCGACCCGCAGTACCAGACCAAAAAACTGTTTCACAAATAAATATGTATGTATAATAAACATCCACCGGCCAAGCCGGTGGTTTTTCTTTGACGGGCAAAGCCCTCTGTTCTTCGCAGACGCGTTAACGCGTGATACGGTCTGCCAGCCGCGTAAGATTGTTACTTGCTACCCGTAAACGGGCCTTTTTCGCC
>JAFSYM010000087.1 GCA_017450005.1 Clostridia bacterium | reverse complement strand
TTTTTCCTTCCTTCTATACATTCTCTCACTACTTGAATCTTTTCTTCCGTGCTTATTGGTATTCTTTTTGACATAAAATTCTCCCCCTATGTAGACAATGCTTTTTTTATTTCATTGTCTCTCATAGAGGGAGCATATCACCGGGAGAAAAGCTCCGTCCTGTTTATCCGATAGAACAGCCGTCAGGCGGCAAATCGTGTTATTCTGCCAGAATGTCGCAGATCAAAGTGCTGATCTCGGTGGGATTCTCGATCGGCATGCCTTCGATCAGGCGCGCCTGCGCATACAGAATGCGCGCGTATTTTTTCAGCGTTTCCGGATCACTGTCGAAAAGCGCCTGCAGTTTGGCGGCCACCGGATGCGATGCGTTGATCTCCAGCACCAGCTTCGCGCGCACGTCGCCCGCGTTCGGCAATGCGCTGAGCACCTTTTCCATTTCGACGGAAACGTCGCCCTCGCTTGTCAGGCACACCGGATGGTTCTTGAGCTTGTTCGTGAAGCGGACAGCCTGTACCGCCTCACCGAGCGCTTCTTTCATCACGGCCAGCAGATCCTTCGCTTCCTCGTTCTTCGCCTGGATAGCCTCCTTTTCCTCGTCGGTGGACAGATCCAGCGAATCATCGCAGACATTCCTGAAGTGCTTGCCCTCGTACTCCGTGAGCATCTTGATGGCAAACTCGTCCACGTTCTCGGTCATATAAAGGATCTCGTACCCTCTGTCGCGAAGCTGCTCGGTCTGCGGGAGCATATCGATCTTGTCGACCGTTTCACCGCACGCATAGTAGATGTCGCTCTGGCTCTCGGGCATGCGCGAGACGTATTCGGACAGACTGACCATTTTCTTCTCGGCGGACGAGGCAAACAGCAGCAGATCCTGCACCGCCTCTTTGTTGCGGCCGTAATTCTCATACACGCCGTATTTGAGCTGCATGCCGAATGCCTTGAAGAATTTCTCGTACGCTTCTCTGTCGGTCTCCATCAGCTTTTTCAGCTCTGTGCGGATCTTCTTTTCCAGGCTCTTGGCAATTACCTTGAGCTGCATGTCATGCTGGAGCATTTCCCTGGAAATATTCAGCGACAAATCTTCACTGTCCACAAGACCGCGTACAAAGCTGAAGTAATCCGGCAGCAGATCCGCGCACTTTTCCATAATCATGACGCCGCTGCTGTACAGCTGCAGACCTTTTTCGTACTCCTTGGAGTAGTAGTCGAACGGCGCGTGTGACGGGATATACAGCAGCGCGCTGTACGTCACGGCGCCCTCAACCTTGCTGTGGATGACCTTGACCGGCGGTTCGTAGTCAAAGAACTTCTCGCGGTAGAAGGATTCGTACTCCTCCTCGGTCACTTCGCTTTTATTCTTTTTCCAGATGGGTACCATACTGTTGAGCGTGCGTGTTTCGATCACGTCCTCGTACTCATCCTCGCTGCCCTCCTTGAGACGGCGCGACGGCACGTCCATGCGGATGGGATAGCGGATGTAGTCGGAATACTTTTTGACGATGCTGGAAATGGTATACGTCTCCAGGAACGTGCTGTAATCCTCCCCGTCCGTATCGGGCTTGATGTGCAGCGTCACGACCGTACCGTTTTCCGCCTTCTCGCACGGCTCGACGGTATAGCCGTCGGCACCGCGGCTTGTCCATTTCCACGCCTCGTCGCTGCCGTATGCGCGGCTGACAACCGTCACACAGTCGCTGACCATGAATGCGGAATAAAAGCCCACGCCAAACTGACCGATGATGTCGACGTCTTCCTGCTTTTCATTGTTCTGCTTGAAATCAAGCGAGCCGCTGCGGGCAATGGTGCCGAGATTCTTCTCAAGCTCTTCCGCCGTCATACCGCAGCCGTTGTCCGAAATTGTCAGCGTGCGGTTCTCCTTGTCGATATCAATGCGGATTTCAAGATCGCTTCTTGACAGTCCCGTATTTCCGTCGGAAAGAGAATGATAGTACAGCTTGTCCATCGCGTCGCTGGCGTTGGAGATCAGCTCACGCAGAAAGATCTCCTTGTGTGTGTAGATCGAGTTGATCATCATGTCCAGCAGTTTTTTGGATTCGGCTTTGAATTGTTTGGTACGCATAAAAAATCACCTGATTTTGATTGAATTAGCACTCTATGGATCGGATTGCTAAAACAGAGTATAGCGCAATTGTTCTGAAAAAACAACCCCTGTTTTCCAGAATTTACACTTTGAAGCAGTTTCGTTCACAGTTTTTTAATATTCTTGCATTCTGCGAAAGAGTATGATACAATATGTCAAGCAAAAGAGAGAAGGGATTCCATTGCATATACATGAACTGCTTGCCGCAAGACAGGCAAAGATTGCCGTGGTCGGCCTCGGATATGTCGGTATGCCGCTTGCCGTGGCGTTCGCCGAAAAATACGACGTGGTCGGCTTTGACATAAACCGGCAGAAGATCGCGCTGTACAAGAGCGGCGTCGATCCGACCGGCGAGGTGGGCGACGAGGTGATCGCGTCCACGTCGGTCGACTTTACCGCAGACGAAACGCGCCTTGCAGACGCGCAATTCATCATCATTGCCGTACCGACGCCCATCAATCAGGACAAAACGCCGAACCTCTCCCCTGTCGAACGCGCGAGCGAGACGGTCGGCAAGCATCTGCACAAAGGCGCAATCGTCGTCTATGAGTCCACCGTGTACCCCGGCGTCACGGAGGATCTGTGCATTCCGATTCTGGAGCGGCAGTCCGGTCTTGTCTGCGGGCAGGATTTTTCGGTCGGGTATTCGCCCGAGCGCATCAATCCGGCGGACAAGGTGCACACGCTGCGCAGCATCCGCAAGATTGTTTCCGGCATTGACAGCAAAACGTGCAGCGAAATTGCCGCAGTCTACGACAGCGTGATCGACGCCGGCACCTATCCGGTTTCGAGCATCCGCACGGCCGAGGCAATCAAGGTGGCCGAAAACAGCCAGAGAGACATCAACATCGCGTTCATGAACGAGCTGGCGATGGTGTTTGACCGCATGGGTATCGACACGCTTGAAGTTGTGGAAGGCATGAACACAAAATGGAACGCGCTGGGCTTTCGTCCCGGCCTTGTCGGCGGGCACTGCATCGGCGTGGACCCGTATTATTTCCTGTTTGAAGCAGAGCGTCTTGGGTACCACAGCCGCATCATCCAGGCCGGCCGCCAGATCAACGACGGCATGGGCCAGTTTGTCGCCGACGCCGCCGTGCGCGAAATGACGTTCTGCGGCAAGACGGTGCGCGACGCCAAGGTCGCTGTGCTGGGTCTTACGTTCAAGGAAAACTGTCCCGATATCCGCAATTCCCGCGTTGTCGACGTGCTGCGGCGTCTGCATGAGTACGGCATCCGGCCGCTCGTTTCCGATCCTTACGCCGATCCGGATGAGGTCAAGCGTGTCTACGGCGTGCAGCTTTGTTCTTTGGATCAGATACGCGATGTGGACTGCATTATTATCGCTGTCGCGCACGACGTCTACCGCATAGGCGGAACGGACGCGCTTTTGCAGATGTTCTGCAAAAGGGAAAAAGTGCTCGTCGACGTCAAAGGATTGTTCCGAAAGAGCGAGACCGAGCCGCTCGGTATCCGCCACTGGAGATTATAATGAGTAGAGGTTGAATTGTATGATTAAACAAATACCGGCGGGCGTCTACCCGACAATGGTGACGCCCTTTACCCAAGATAACGAGATCGACTACAACGCCGTGGAGCAGATGCTGCACTGGTACGACGGCAAGGTGGACGGCATTTTCGCCGTGTGTCAGTCGAGCGAGATGTTCTTCCTGTCCTTTGAAGAGCGTCTTGCGCTGATGCGCTTTATCCGCGAGCATGCGCCGAAAAGCATGGCGATCGTCGCCTCCGGCCACACGGCGGACAGCCTCGATCGGCAGATCGAGGAAGCCAAGGCTTTTATAGACACGGGCATCGACTCCTATGTTTTTATCTCCAACCGTTTTGCATCGGCGGATGAAAGCGACGCAGTTTTTCTGGAAAACGTTGACTATGTTGTCAACCGCATCCCGGAAATCGCGCTGGGTATTTACGAGTGTCCCGTGCCGTACCGCCGACTGCTCTCGCCCGAAACACTCGGCGCGCTTGCCAAGGGCGGACGATTCACGTTCCTGAAAGATACGTGCTGCGACGCAGATATTATCCGTTCCAAGATCAAAGCTGTCGAGGGAACGCCGCTGAAGATTTTCAACGCAAACTCCGCCTCACTTCTACAGACGCTGCGTGACGGCGCCGCGGGGTTTTCGGGCGTAATGGCAAACTTCCACCCGGAAATCTACTACTGGCTGTGCCACAACTTCGACAAAGATCCGGAAAAAGCGGACGTCGTGCAGAGCTTTCTCGGCTTTGCATCACTCTCCGAGCGGCAGATCTACCCGCCCAATGCGAAATACTATCTCTCGCTCGAAGGACTGGACATCACACCGGTCACCCGCTCGAAGGACTACCGCATGACCAAAAGCGAAATGCTTGAAATGCAGCAGTTGCAAACGCTGACGGCGGATTTCAAAAAGCAGCACGGCATTTGACCAAACCGACAAACGAACAGAGAAAAATACGATCTTCACGTTTTTTTGTGGGATAACGTTTTTGCCTTGATTCTGATTGTGTGCGCCTTTATGGCGCACGGCAAAAATCGTTTTACTGAAAACTCAAAACGCTATTGTTGTCATGAATATTGACCGAAATAGGCCAAGCAAAGGCTCCCTTGTGTAAAGGGAGCTGTCATGCGATAGCATGACTGAGGGATTGTTTTTGCTTTTCAGATAGCGTCTGATGTGACAACCCCTCCGAGCACCTTTCGGCGCCCACCGTCTCGCCTGCCGGCGCGGGCGGCGTTTTCTTTCTTCCCTTGACCGGTATCTTCCCGCTGCGGAACACGGTGTCGCCGACGTCGAACAGCACGACCGCGTATTCCGCTGCTTTCAAAAGCTCGGAAGGTACGGTAAGAACCAGCTCTGTGGCGTTGTGCTCGCCGACGGTGCCGATGTACCGCGTCCCGTGTCCGACGCGCTGTTCTGCGGATAAATCGATTATCTCCTGCCGCATTCAATCGCCTCCTGTACGGCATAACAAAAGCAGCCGGTTTTACCCGACTGCCGTGTGCAAATATTATTATCTTTGTCTGCGGTATTGCTTGCATGATTTCACTGAATTCAGCGAACTGTTTTTACGATTTTTTCCACGTTGCTTTCCATTGCTGATGGCGCATGAAGATGTGCAACTGTCTTGTCCGCAACAAGGAGCACATCCGTATATTGATCGGTTGTGCGCATATACATACTGGAATCTGCACTCTTTCTGGATTTTTCCTTTCGTAAACCGGAATTACTCTTTGCCAAATCATCCCGTTGGCTTTGAAACGCCCTGTGCGCGAAATCTGGTGATGAAAACGAATAAACAATTGCCAGCATGCTTCCATGTGTCAGTTTCGTTGTCTGAGCTAATGAGATCGGTGCGGCATCCAACGGCTTGGAAGAAGGCTCGAAACCAATTGATTGCAGAAAGGGAATGATTTCTTTCATCGGTATAGACTTTTTTCCACGCGGCGCACCAAATGCGAGCCAAACAAAGAAAGCCATCACCAGTGTAAACAGCAAGCTAAATAGAAATGGATGTAGCACATTTGACTGCGTAAATGATTGAATCCACACAACTGCAGAGGCAATCGCAGCAACGATTAGTACGATGTATTTTCTATAGAGTTTATTTTTCACGCTTTATCCCTCTTAAATATAGATGATTCCAGATAGCCCATCTTATCTAATACTTGATTGACAGCTGCTTTTTGTTCTGAACTTGCGTAAGCGTAAACAGCCGTATTTCCAACGTAGATTGCAACATTATACGTCGTGTGGTCATCCAAAGTAAAGAAAATATAATTGGCAACTTTCTGATGGATCTTAATAGTATTCGACCCGTCTTTCTCTCGAATGATATTTGTATACGCCTGTCCATATAGATTGGATGCACTTTTATCCGTAAGAAATTCAAAAAACTCAAAGTGGATATCCGCTGTTTCAAAAGCAACACTTCTCTTCAATGTAGAGCGATAGTTTGGGTCGGAGTTGTAATAAGCTTCTGTTACATCTTGTGGAGAATACCCAAGTTCTTGCATGATTTGTTCTGCCTGATCCGCTGTAATCGGATCCTTAGGGACAACAAGAAAATGGATCATCAGAAGAAAAACCAGCCCAAGAAAGAGGATAAAACCGCCCAATTTAAGAAACCCTTTGACGTCATATTTTACATACGGTGATTTAGATGGGCCGTCAATATCATTATATCGTCTCATAAAGTTCTCCCTTACTTGCTTGGTTGTGTTTTATTGTACGCACCAGAACGGAAGCAGGAACATCCCTATGGCGCTTGTGCAAAGGATGCAATCCTATCCCACAAAATTCCGTGAAGAACCTATTATTTTTTGTTTGCCGAAGACATGTTTCTGCCATTCCGCGCCGGACACTTGCGGAGAATCCTATATGCTCCCGTCCGATTCAATGCGGCCGTCGCACAGCACGATCAGACGCTCCGCCGCCTTTGCGGCAAACTGCGGCGCATGCGTGCTGAGCACCACCGTGCAGTCTGTCTGCGCCTTATACCGCGCCAGAGCGTCGCAGACCAGCCGCGTGCCGTTCGTATCGAGCGCGGCAGTCGGTTCGTCCAGCAGCAGCAGTGCACACGGACGGATCAGTACGCGGCACAGCGCGAGTTTCTGCAATTCGCCGCCGGACAGGGACTGCGCCGGTTTTGCGGCGAGCGCGGAGAGCTCCAGCGTTTCGAGCAGCGCCAGCGCCTGTTCGCGCCGATCCTTTGCGCCGATCAGCACATTATCGAGGACGGTACCGCGAAAGGCATACGGATGCTGCGGCAGATACAGGACGTCCTGCGGCGCCGTGACCGTGCCGCTGTCTGCGCGAAGCAATCGTGCCAGAATGCGCAGCAGCGTTGTTTTCCCGCTGCCGTTGGCGCCCGTAAGCGCGACCGATTCGCCGTGCTGTATCCGCAACTGCGGCACGTCGAGCACCGTGCGATCCTTATAGACCTTTTTGACGCTGCGCAGTTCAACCATCGGCTCTCTCCTTTACGATCCACGAAGCGGCGGCGTTGACGATAAACGCGAGAATCAGCAGTACGATACCCAGCGCGAGCGCGAACGAGAACTTGCCTTTGTTCGTTTCGAGCATGATCGCCGTGGTCATGACGCGCGTTTTCCATTGTATATTGCCGCCGACGATGCTCACTGCGCCGACCTCCGCAATCGAGCGGCCGAACGCGTTGAGTACCACGGACAGAAGCGACGCTCTGCCCTCGGACAGACACAGCAGAATGATGCGCGCATCGGAAAGACCCAGTCCGCGCGCGGTTTCGATGATCGGCCGGGATTCGGATTCGACGAACGACGCTGTCAGTCCCGTCACGAGCGGGATAATCAGCACGCACTGCGCAATGACCATCGCCGTGACGGTGAACAGCAGGTTCAGCCTGCCGAACGGGCCGTAATGCGTAAAGAGCATATACACAAGCAGGCCTGCCACCACCGGCGGCAAGCCCATGCAAGTGTGAATCAGCTTTTTGAGGAACGACTTTCCCCGAAACTGCCTGGTGCCGATCAGCGTGCCGAGCGGCAGTCCGACAAGGCAGGAGATCGACGTGCTGAAGAACGACATGCGCAGCGTCACGCCGAGGATCTGGAACAGCTCCTTGTCCAGAGAGAACAGCAGGTCGAACGCCTGTTTGATGCTGTCCATTGCCGATTATTTATCCAGCAGATAGAACAGCGCCGCGCCGTATTCCGCCACGCCGTATTCCGCAATCATCGCGCTGGCTTCTTCGCCGAGCATCCAGTCGATCAGCGCGTCGGCGCCCGCCGTATTCAATCCGTCGATCTTTTCGGGATTGACGGCAATCAGAGAGTACGTGTTCTTCATATCCTCGCCCTGTTCGAGGAGGATGTCGAGATTTAGCTCTGCCTGCATCGACAGGAACGTCGCCTTGTCCGTCAGGCAGTACGCCTGCTGCTCGGACGCCATCGAGAGGCATGCGCCCATGCCCTGACCGGCGCTGATGTACCATGCGTCAGCCGCAGCGTCCGGCGCGTTGTCTCCCCAGATTTTCAGCTCCGCTTTGTGCGTGCCGCTCTCGTCGCCGCGGGAGACGAATTTATTCTGCGTGTCGCGGATCTTGCCGAACGCCGTCGCGGCGTCCGCGCTGTCCTTGATGCCGGCAGGATCGTCCTTCGGGCCGACGACCACAAAATAGTTGTACATAAACGGCAGACGCTCCACGCCGAAGCCCTTTTCGATGAATTCCTCCTCGGACGCCTTCGCGTGCACAAGGATCAGATCGGCATTGCCGTCCTCTGCCTTCTGGATCGCAGCGCCGGTACCGGCAGACTGCACCTCGACCTTGTAGCCGGTTTCCTGCTCGAAAACGGGCAGCAGATACGGCAGCAGGCCGGAATCGTTGACGGACGTTGTTGTGGAAAGGCGGATGACCGGATTTTCCGGCGCCTGGACGTCTGCTGCGGCAGACGTTTGCGCGGGTGTGTCGACGGCAGGCTTTTCACCGCATGCCGCAAAGGACACGAGAATGACCAGCGCGAGAAGGACGGCGAGTGTTTTTTTCATGATACATTCTCCTTTTCAAACACGGAAGGCACCGCTGTTTCCGGCGATACCCTTACGCCGGGGAGAAGGTTCTCCGTTTTTTCGGCGTCGTCCATCGCCGCATATACCCCCGGTACACAGCGGCGAAAGATCGGAAAATATCACAACCGTATTGTAGCACAGACGCGCGTCTATTGCAATCCGTTGCCGGTAATTCTTGCAAAAAAACAGGAAATATGATACGCTGTAGCGGGGAAGAGGTGAGTGCATGAAGACGCTTTGGACGCTGTTCTTTTCTTTTTTTAAAATCGGGCTGTTCACATTCGGCGGCGGATACGCCATGATCCCGCTGATCGAGCGGATCTGTGTGGACAGGAAGAACTGGATCACGCACGAGGAAATGATGAATATCACCGTCCTTGCCGAATCGACGCCCGGTCCGATTGCCGTCAACTGCGCGACGTACGTGGGTCTGAAAAGGAAAGGACTGGCCGGTGCGGTTGCCGCGACGGTCGGCGTGGTTTTTCCCTCCTTCTGTATTCTGCTGCTGATCTCCTTTTTCTTTGACCGGTTTTTGCAGATCGCGTGGGTTGCGAGCGCGTTTCGCGGGATCAAAATCGCCGTCGGTATCCTGATCGCCGACGCCGGCGTCCGCATGCTGCGCAAGACGCCGAAAAAGGCACTGCCGATCTCCGTTCTGCTGTGCGCATGCGCGGCGATGCTGGCGATTGATTTTTTCTCTCTGCACGTTTCCACAATCGTGCTGATGCTTGTGTCAGCCGCCGTCAGTCTGCTCGTCTGCCTTGCCGGACGGCGGACGCAGAAGGGGGCGAGGAAATGATTTATCTGCAATTGCTGATCGGCTTTCTGCGGGTCGGCCTGTTTTCGTTCGGCGGCGCGTACGCGGCGATTCCGCTGATCCGTGAGGTCGTGCTGTCCTACGGCTGGCTGTCGGACGACAAGCTGTCCTATATGATCGCTGTGAGCGAGAGCACGCCCGGCTCGATCATCGTCAATCTGGCGACGTATATCGGCTCTGCGCAGGCAGGTGTGCCCGGCGCAGTACTGGCGACCGCGGCGGCTGTACTGCCGGCATTTCTGATTGTCGTGCTGCTTACGGCGCTGTTCAAAAAGGCCGTACAAAGCGAACTCTTCCACGCTGCGCTTGACGGAATGAAAGCGTGTGTGACCGGCGTGATTCTGGCGACCGGCGCATATATGATTCTGACCGGCTGCTTCGGGTCGGCGCAGGGCTTTTCTGCGGATGTGCCCGCTATCGTGCTGACTGCCGCCCTTGCTGCCGTTTATTTCGGCGCGCGCAAGGTGCGCAAAAACGGCATGTCGCCGATCGTGCTGATCTGCCTTGCCGGCGCCGCGGGCGTTCTGGCCTACGGGTGGAGATAAGGGCAGTCGGCCCATTAAAAAATAAAGTGATCGTCCCAAAGCACGCAAATAAAGATTGACATCTTATTCCGGATATGATATTATCACATTGCAAACAAGAGGAGGGGAACTCCGTTATGCAATCTGAAAAAGAGTTTTTATCCGGTTACAACATTGAGGATTACGAGCGGCCGTCCGTCACAACGGACGTCGTGGCGTTCATGATCCGATCCGAGGAGAGTGACAACTACAAGCGCAACTCCGAGAACAAGCTGTCCATCCTTCTGATCCGGCGCGGACAGCATCCGTTCAGGGACTGCTGGGCGCTTCCCGGCGGATTTCTGCAGCCGGGCGAGACCATCGAGGCATGCGCGGTTCGGGAGATTGGCGAGGAGACGAATGTCACACCGGTCGCTCTGATGCCGGTTGCCGTGTTCAGCGAGCCGGGACGTGATCCGCGGGGCTGGATTATTTCCAACGCCTATGCGTGCATCATCAGCGAGGATTCCGTCCGGCAGACGGGCGGAGACGATGCTTCGGACGCGCAGTGGTTCGACGTTGGGTTCGAGCGGAACAAAGACGGCGATTTTAGTCTCGATCTCTGCTATGCGCACACGCATCTGCACGCGATTCTGACGCAGGAGGAAACCCGATTCGGCAAGACGTCGTTCGCGATCAGGGACAGCGGTAATCTGGCGTTTGACCACGCGCGTATTATCGCCACTGCGCTGACCGCACTGCGTGAAGGCGTCAAAAGCATTGAGACGGTATTCGACTTTCTGCCGGAAAAGTTTACGCTGAGCGCTATGCAGAAGGTGCAGGAAACCATCCTGAATAAATCGATCCTTCCGGCGAACTTCCGCAGAAAGATCCGGGATTTCGTGGTCGAGACCGACGAATACACGCAGGGCGCCGGACACCGGCCAGCCAAATTGTACAGGAGAAAGTAGTATGAAGCTGACGAAAGAGCAGGCATACCGGCTGCTGACAGAAGGATTGGAGAACCCGGAAACAATCGGGTACGTCCCGCATTCCCGTTACGTCGGGAATCTGGCCGCAATGATCGCGCAGGAGATGGGACTGGACGCGCAGTACGCTGCGACGCTCGGCTATCTGCACGGCATCGGCCGCCGGATCGATCCGGACAATCACATTTACGCCGGATACAGGTACCTCAAGTCGCTGGGATACGACGAGTATGCCTTTATCTGCCTGACACATTCGTTCCTGAACAATGACATAGAGTGTATCTGCGGCAGGCTGCTCCCGCCGGAAAGTGAAGGGTATGACGAGGTGAGGGCATTCGTGCAGGCGCACGAAAACACGGACTACGACCGGATTATCCAGACGTGCGATCTGCTGTGTCTGCATACCGGCGGCACGACGCTCAGGGAGAGAATCGACGACATCGAATCCCGCAAGGGTACGCACGCAAAATCACAGTACCACAGGGAAATCGCGATCGCGCAGAAAGCGTACATCGAGGAGAAAATCGGACATTCCATTTATGATTTTTATAAATACCTGCAGGGAGGAAAAAGATGAAAAGAGTGCTGGTTGTTGTGGACATGCAGAAGGACTTTGTGGACGGCGCGCTCGGCACCAAAGAGGCGGTCGCGATCGTCCCAGCGGTCGTGAAGAAAATCGCGGCATTCGAGGGCGAAATCTTTGTCACCTATGATACGCACTTTGAGAACTATATGGACACTGCCGAGGGCAAGAAACTGCCGGTTCCCCACTGCATCAAGGATACAGACGGATGGCAGCTGCACGCGGACGTGGCGGCTGCTCTGGCGGGAAAGCACTATACGCCTGTCGAAAAGATCACGTTCGGCTCGGTCGATCTGCCGCAGCGCATCAAAGACGCTGTCGGGGACGAGCCGTTTTCGGTCGAGCTGATCGGCCTTTGCACGGATATCTGCGTGGTCTCCAACGCGCTGCTGCTCAAGGCGTCCTTCCCGGAAGTGCCGATTGCGGTGGACGCGATGTGCTGCGCGGGCGTCACGCCCGAAAAGCATGCGGCTGCGCTTGAAACGATGCGCAGCTGCCAGATCGACGTGATTTAAAATCATTTCTGCTCGGAACCGGCTCATTCGGTTCCGACGATCAGATACATAAAAACCTTGATCCCCAAATACGCCGGGAGGTGCAACGAATTGAAGATAGGAAAAAAACTGATTCTGTCCATGCTCGCGCTGACGCTCGGTACGATGCTGCTTGTCTATGTCGGGTTTGCCGCGATTATAACGAATCTGCGCGGAAACATACATAGTCTGTATGAGGAAATCCGAACAGACGCAGAGCAGACCATTGAGGAAGGTCTGTACGCGCAGGATTCCGATTCGCTCGGCGTATTGGCGGATATGCAGATGGAGGTAACGGACTCGCGCCTGCGTATCGTGTCAGACGCGGTCATGCAGTCGGCGGAATATGCCGAAAGACTCTACGCTGCGCCGTCGGATTCCGTGCAGACCGTCTACTCTCCCGTGCATCTGTCCAAGGCACCGCCCACGCTCTCTGCGCGGTACATGTTCAGCGCGGGAGTCGAAGAGACCGGCGAGCTGTACAATGAGCTCAGGCGCATATCGAATATGGAAGAGATATTCGCGCCGATCATGCGCTACAACAGCCGGTTTATCGACAATCTTTACGTCGGCACCGCCAGCGGAATCTTTTATCAGTACACGGACAACAACGTTTACCTTGAAAACTATGTGGTGACGCAGCGGCACTGGTACTTAAACTCCACATCCTCGCCCGACAAGATCATGTGGAAGGAGACGGAAATCGACTCCTACGGACGGCCGTGCATCACGGCGTCCATGGCCGTCAGGGACCCGCAGGGGCATGTCATCGCCGTGGTTGCGGCTGACGTGAACTTTGAGCAGATGATGTCCAACGTGATCGGCAGCGGACTCGGTGAAACGGGAACGACATTTCTGCTCGGCGCAAAAAGAGATCTGCTGGCATACACCGCTTTCATGGACGACGTCAAGGCGCACAACGGTCTGTACAACGCGTTTGCGGATCATTTTGCCGACCCGGAAAGCGTGCTGAAAAAGATTGACGACTGCGCCTTCGGCAACGGAGAGGCGTTTCATGCCGAACTGGACGGCAGAGAGATCTATATGACCGCCCGGATGATACCGTCCACCGGCTGGCTTCTCTGTACCGCAAAAAATGCCGAAGAAATCACGGAACCCATCGGAAAGATCACCGCGCAGTCCGATCAGCTCTTTGCTGACGCGCGCGCGAAAATGACAAACGAATTCAGAACCATGCTGATTCACTCGATCCTTGCCATTGTCGTGATTGTACTCGTTGCCGCCGTGATCGGGTATTTCATTTCACGCACCATCTCAAGGCCCATCATATGCCTGACGGACACGGTTAAAGGCACCGGCGAAGGTGATTTCGACAGAAAATCGGATATTGATTCCCGCGACGAGATCGGCGACCTTGCAAGAGGCTTCAACAAGATGCAGGACAACCTGAAGCGCTACACGGAGAATCTGAAGGCCGTCACTGCCGAAAAGGAACGCATCGGCGCCGAGCTGAACGTGGCTACAAAGATACAGGCGGATATGCTCCCGCGCATATTCCCGCCGTTTCCGCAGAAAAAGGAGATCGACCTGTTCGCATCCATGAATCCCGCGAAAGAGGTGGGCGGAGACTTCTACGATTTCTTCCTGATCGACCATGACCATCTCGCGCTGGTGATCGCGGACGTCTCCGGCAAGGGTGTGCCGGCAGCGCTGTTTATGGTGATTTCCAAAACGTTGATCAAAAACCGCGCCATGCAGGGCGGTACCCCGGCGCAGATCCTCGCAGATGTGAACAACCAACTCTGCGAGGGCAACGACGCAGACATGTTCGTCACCTGCTGGCTGGCCATCTGTGATCTTTCAACCGGCAAAATCACGGCCGCAAGCGCCGGTCACGAATACCCCGCCATATGCGGCAGCGACAGAAAATTTGAGCTTCTGAAGGACAAGCACGGCTTTGTGCTTGCCGGTATGGAGGGCGCGCGCTACCGCGACTACGAGATACAGCTTGAGAAAGGCGGCAGCATATTCGTGTATACGGACGGCGTGCCGGAGGCGACGGACGCAGGCAGCGAGATGTTCGGCTCGAACAGAATGCTTGAATCGCTGAACCGCCGCGCAGACAATAATCCGCAGGCATTCATCGCGCAGGTCGGTTCCGACGTGAAAGTGTTCTCAGGCGACGCGCCGCAGTTTGACGACATTACCATGGTCGGCATGACGTGGCTCGGAAAAGACGACGGGGAAGAAGCGCAATAAAGGCGCTGTACGAAGTCCGCGACGCGAGGAACGCGTGAAACGGCCGGAAAGGAACAGGGGAGTAGCAAAATGAAACACGCAGGCATGCGCAGCACGGTGCTGCAAAAAATCGGATGTGTTGTCCTGATGATGAGTTTACTGCTTGGGACGGGAGGGTTGACCATGCTGTCGTCTGCCGCAGATACAGACGCGATTTACGTATCGCCCGACGGCGACGATCATGCGCAGGGAACTGCGTCCGCACCGCTCGCGTCGCTCTCCGCGGCCAAAGCGCTTGCCAAAGAAAAGGGCGCGTCGCAGGTCTGGTTCCGCGCCGGATCGTACACGCTCACGGATACGGTCAGCTTCACCTCGCAGGATCAAAGCGGCGTGACGTACGCGGCGTACCCCGGCGAAACGGTCACGTTTACCGCCGGAACGCCCTATACCGGGTTTGAGGACTGCACGGTCAACGGTGTGCGCGCGCTGAAAAAGTACGTCGGCACACAGGCGGACTTCAACGTCCTCTTCAACGGCGAAACAACGCTGCCCCGCACGCGGTATCCCGAGAGCGGGTATCTGCTGATCCGCGGCGTGGACGACCGGTACTGCATCAATCCCGACCTGCAGATCGACGCGAATTTTCACAAGGGCTATACCGCGCTGATTGCCGACAAAAAGGACATCCCCGCCATGCGGAATGTCGGTGACGTCGTCGTGCGCGTGCTGCACTTCTGGAAGGACGAGATGCTGCGCGTCAAGAGCTATGACGCGGCCACCGGTGTTCTCTCGTTCACCAAGCCGTCCAGTATGACGTTCCACAAAAACGACCGGTATTTTCTGGAAAACGTTTTTGAAGCGCTGGACAAACCCGGCGAGTGGTATCTCGACAAGCCGACCGGCACGCTCTATTACATCCCGCAGGCAGGAGAGACCGCGCAGAACCTGACGCTCTGGGGCAGTGAAACCGAGACGCTGCTGTCTATAGACGGCGCCGACAATATCCGCTTCGAGCGGATCGTCTTCCGCGGCAACGGGTTCAATATCCCCGAAGGCCGGGATCATTCCCAGGCGGCGTACAACGCGCCGAGCTGCATCGTCTGTCAGAATGCCAAAGGGCTCGCATTCCGCAACTGCGAATTCCGCGACGTGGCGGCATGCGCCGTTTTCCTGGGCGAAAACGTGCAGGAGGCCGCCGTAGAAAACTGCCTGTTTCGCAACATCGGCGCGCAGGCGGTCTATATCCGCGGCAGAAACCTGCAGCCGGACGATCCGCGCGTCACGCGCAATATCCGTGTGGTCAACAATTCTGTTTCCGGTTTCGGCCGCGTGTTCTTCAACGCGGTCGGCGTGCTGGTCATCGACGCGAACAGCGTCACCGTCGCGCACAATGAAATCTGCGACGGCTACTACACGGCGATCTCCGTCGGCTGGGTGTGGGGCTTTTCGCACAATATTACATACAACAACACCATTTCCGACAACCTGATCTACAATATCGGACAGGGCTGGCTGTCGGATATGGGCGGCATCTATATGCTCGGCGTGCAGCCCGGCACGGTCATTTCCGGCAACGTGATCCACAACGTGGCGGCCGATCCCGGCGAGGGCGGCTACGGCGGCTGGGGCGTCTATCTGGACGAGGGCTCCTCCGAAATGCTGGTGGAGAACAACCTTGTCTTTGCCTGCGGCAGCGACGGCTACCATCTGCACTACGGGCACATGAACACGGTGCGCAACAATATCTTTGCGCTCAATGCCGAGTCGCAGATACGCGTGGTGTCCGCGCTGCATCGTGTGCAGGGCGACCCCTGCACGGCACGTTTTGAGCGCAACATTCTGCTGACGGACGGCAGAGCGCTGACGTTCTCCCATCTCGACAGCATGGACGCCTTTGCCGAGGACGGCAACATCCTCTGGGATCTGACGTACGGAAAAAATGTATATCTGGCAAAGAACGGCAACAGCGGCAGCGCTATGTCCTATGAAACGGCGCGCCGCAAAGGGTATGCCGCGAACGCAAAAGTGGTCAATCCGATGTTCCGCGACGCGGCGCGGTTCGATTTTGCGCTGGCGGAGGATTCGCCGGTGTTCGCGCTCGGCTTCGTGCCGTTTGACTATACGGCTGCCGGCACACAGGGCGGCACGGTGATCGGCCTGTCCGCGCTCGGCGGCGAAACGCCCTACAACGCGCATGCCGCCGCGCAGCAGTATATCCGCGCCAGAGAGCCGTTCCACTTCCTGCTGCTGGTGTGGTACAGGATCGTCGACTTTTTCACCGGATTGTTTGCCGGGTGAGCGGACGATAGCGGATGATAGCAGATAGCGGATGGCAGATGGCGGGGCATAGCCCGCTTCTGCATTTTGACATCATTACGCTGCGCGAAATCGTGATGCACATAAAAAATACGTCAGGAGAGCGAATCATGCGTTTTCAACGACAAACGGGACGTACGGTCAAAAGGTGCGCTGCAGCGCGCAGGTGCATGTGATGCGCGCCGCTGAAGAGAAGCGCTACGTCGGATACGGCGAAGCGCTGGCCTACGGCCTTGCAGCCGGCGGAAAGAGCTTTGTCACCACGCCGACGCAAAGCGGGTACCTGTCTTTGTTTTTCACAAAAGTGTTCGGCCTGCCTGCCGGCGCGGTTTCTTTTATGATGCTGCTTTCCGGGTTGTGGGACGCGGTCAACGATCCGCTGATCGGCTCCGTTGTGGACAAAACGAGGACGGGCTACGGCAAGCTGCGTCCGTGGCTGATTATCATGCCGCTGCCATTCGCAGTCTTTACGGTGTTGCTTTTCGGCGGGCCGTCGTTTATGAGCGGCGTGTCGTCGGTCGGCGTGCGGATCGTCTACATGTATGTGTCCTACATCCTGTGGGAGCTTTCCTTTACCCTGGCGGACGTGCCGTTCAACGGCATGACGACCGCGATTTCGCCCCTGCCGCAGGACAGGACGCGTGCGATTTCGTTCTCGACCTTCATCAGCGGGATTGTGGCCGGCGCGTCGCAGACGCTGCTGCTCTCGCTCATGGACGCGTCCGAGAAGGGCGTGTGGAACGTCGGACTCAAGACGGTCTTTCTTTTGATCGGTGTGATCGCGGCGATCTTTGGCGGCGGACTGTTTTCTCTTGCCGGAATCTTCACCAAGGAGCGCGTCGTGCAGTCGGCGCGTCAGCCGAGCATCAAAGACAGCTTCAAGGTGCTGCTGCACAACAAGCCGCTGCTGCTGATCGTACTGAGCAATATGCTCATGTCCGCCGGCGGCCTGTATAACGTGTTCACCACCTACTATTTTGCTGAGGTCGTGCAGCTCAATTCCCTCAAACTGCTGATCGACATTCCCGGCGGCGCGGTCGGGATCGGTACCTATCCGTTCATTCCCGCGATCAAGCGCAGGTTCGACAACAAGCAGCTCATGATTATTCATTTCATCTCAAAGGCGGCGATCGGGATTGTCTGCTTCCTTGCGGGCATGCGGCATTACGCCAGCAAGGCGGTCGCCGTGCCGGTGCTGATGCTGCTGAATATCGTCATCAGCATCGTGAACACCGTCAAAAACATCATCACCACAGAGATGATCGGCGACACCATCGACTACATGGAGCTGGAAACCGGCGAGCGGAACGAGGGCGTGTCGTTTGCAGTGTCGTCCTTCTTCAGCAAGATCACAGGCTCTGTCAGTACCGCGATTGCCACGGCCGTGCTGCCGATCATCGGCCTGTCCTACAAAACGGTAAACGGCAGGCAGGTCGCCGTCAAGGGCAGCAAAACCGACTTTTACATATGGATGTTCTATGTGCTGGTGCCGCAGATCGTGAATGCGCTGGGCGTGATCCCGTTCTTCTGGTACAACCTGACGGGTAAAAAACTGGCGGACATCCGCAGTCAGCTCGCGCAGCGCAGGGAGCAGTTGGTCGCCGAAATCAGTGAAGCGGAGGAAACGTCATGAGAAAATGTCCGAAATGCGACCGGCGTCTGTCGCCGCTGTACTTCGGCACCGCATGCAAATACTGCGGCGTGGATCTGCTGTATTATCATTTTGACGAGCGGCTGGAGCAGGATGCGCAGAAAGCCGCCGCACAGCAGGAAAATGTACAGCGCCTGCTGCGCAAGCTGCCGTTCTACGGAAAGAAGCGCGACAGCAGATGATGGCAGATAGCAGATAGCGGATGGAAATTGGGAAAGGAGAAGCGTATGGACAAGGAGCACTATGTTTTAATTGTCTATCCGATCTTACCGCAGTTCAAACAGCTGGCGGCAGACAGAGCGCCGATATCCATCGGTATACCCGTGCGCACGGCCGATGGCACATTTCTCAAAAACTATGTGAAAATCGGCGATCGCCTGCCGTGCTGGACGTACAATGACGCTGTGGTGGCCAAGTTCGTTTTCGGCGATGAAGCGTTCGGATTGGAAGAGATTCACATCAAGATCTTTTCAAATATTTCCACGGAAGAGACTGTCGAACTGGATCATGACCTGAACGGCGATCCCGAACTGGAAATCCGTGCGTTTGCCGATGTGTTTGTCAAGATGCCCGCGGAACTGCCGGACGAGATGACTGTGCGGACAATATTCCGGTTTGATGAGAAAGGCGTCAGTGTGTGGGCAAGGCGGGAAGATACCGGCGAATACCTCGAAACGAGAATTGAACAGCAATGATTTCTGAAAGGAGAGAAACATGGATAACAGATACTATGATTTGATCGTCCATCCGATTCTGCGGCCGACCAAAGAAACACCGGAGAACAGAGCGCCGGTATCTGTCGGCGCGGTTGTGCGCACGGCCGAGGGCACATTCATCAGGAATTTTGTACTTGTCGGCGATTACCTGCCGTGCACAATGTTCTGCGACGCTGTGCTGACCAGGCAGACGGCCGAGGAAGGCGAGTTCAGGCTGGAAGAGCTCCCCCTTCATCTGATTTCAAATCTTTCCCGCGACTTTATTATCAACCGGGACGATGACCGGAACGGCGACCCCGATCCGGAAATCCGCGCATATGCCGATGTGTTTGTCAAGCTGCCCGCGCAGGTGCCGGACAAGCTGACCGTCCGGCTTGAACTCCGGTTCGGGATAGAGGGCGTTTCCGTGCGGGCAGAGCGCGAGGATACCGGCGAAAAACTCGAAACGAGAATAGAACAGCAATAACGCCTGCGTCCCGAACGCAGCAGATCCGGCCAAAAGTGCGCAGCAGCGTGCTTTCGGTCGGTTTTTTATGTACTTCACGGCATTCCACGCAGAATAATACAATTGTAGAGACCGGGAGTAAACCTTACTGCACCCTTTCTGTTATCCGCCATCTTCAGCAATATCGCTTTCTCATGTTGCACGCTTTTCCGTGATGAACCATAATCTTTCCCGTACCGGCACGGCAGGCGCCGCGCGCAGAATCCTGTTGCGCGGCACAGGCTTATATGGTATAATGCAGTCAGCGAGGCGTTCTTTCGCAGCGCAGTGTAAAGGAGTGTGGACAATGCGGCGCGTTCTGATTCGTTTTATTTCCCTGATTCTGTCGGCCATCCTGTCTCTTGCCGGCCTGTTCGGCCTGAACAGACCCGATCTTTTTGCGCGGTACGGATTGCCGTCTTTTGCAGACGGTATTCACCGGGGCACTTACGAGAGCGCCGGCGGAACGCTGATTGCCCGGTATGCGTGGACGCTGCAGAGCGATTTTGACGCCTATGTCGCGTCGCTTCGCGCGGCGGGCTTTACCTTGTACGACGAGAACACGATCGACGCCAACCGTTTCGCCGCGCTGTATAAGGACGAGACGGCGGTGTTCGTTTCGTGGTTTCATAAGCTGCACAGTCCTTCCGGCAGCGGAACGCTGCGGATTATCGCCGAGCCGAAGGGCGCGCTCTGCCCGCTGACCGATCCGTACACGCCGGTCTGCGATACGCTTCTGACCGGCATGAAGGGTGAAACAGTCGTCGCCGCAGAGGGCATGGGCTATATCATTCGTCTGGCCGACGGGAGCTTCTGCATCATCGACGGCGGCATGGGCGATCCCGACCGCGTCGACGCCGACAAGCTGATGAATATTCTGCTGCAGCAGAAGCCCTCCGGGACGGAAAAGCCCGTCATTGCGGCGTGGATTTTCTCGCATCTGCACGGCGACCACATCGGCGTGTTCAACTGCTTCTCTCTGGCGCATCACGACGACGTGGTGCTGGAGCGCCTGTATTTCAACTTCCCGAAAGAGGAAGAGATCGCCGCCTCGGATTCGCCGTATATGCTCGACGATTCCATTTACCGCTATACGCAGTTCAAACAGAACCTCGCGCAGTTCTATCCGGACGTGCCTGTGGTCAAGCTCCATTCCGGCAACCGGTTCGCCGTGCGCAACGCCGCGTTCGAGACACTGTATGCGTATGACGATCTTTATCCGAAGACCATCAAGGACGGCGGCATGAACGAGTGCTCGCTGCTGCTGAAAATGACCGTGGACGGTCAGAGCATCCTCTGGACGGGCGACTTCGCTTTCAACGCGACGAAGCTGGTGCTGGACGAATACCCGACCGCACTCTCTGCCGATATGGTGCAAATGCCGCATCACGGCATGAACGGCACCGAAAAATTCTATGCCGCGGTCGATCCGTCCTACGCCCTGCTGCCCGTATGGGAGGGTGGACTGGCGGTTATGCTCGAAAAGAAACAGAACCAGTTCCTTGTCAACAGTCCGAAGCTGCGGCAGATGATCGTGACGGGCTGCGGCACATGGACGATCCGTCTGCCTTATGATCCCGTGCCGGGGACGTTTCAGCGGATTCCGTCGGACAGCACGGTATACCCCGCCTATCCCGCGCTTCTGGGCGAGTGACGGACGTTTACAGAGAAGCGAACATGGGAGCCGTATTCAACCTGCGGAATCGGTATGAACCCTGATGCAAGCGGGGATCAATCTTTCTTGGTTCTTTAAGGAAAGGAGAATGCAGTATGTCCGTCATAGAAACTATTCGCGCAAGAAGGAGCGTGCGCACCTTCAGCGGTGAGCCGCTGCGGGCAGAGGACAGGCAGAAGATCATGGCGTTTGCGGAAACAGCGGAGAATCCGTACCGGCTGCCGATCACGTGGATGCTGCTCGACACAGAGCAGACCGGCCTGTCCAGTCCCGTGATCGTCGGCGAGGATACGTTTATCGCGGGCAAAATGCAGCGTGTGCCGCATGCCGAGGAGGCGTTCGGCTATTCGTTTGAACGGATCGTACTCTTTGCCGAATCCATCGGCGTCGGCACCACATGGATCGCGGGAACGATGGATCGCGCCGCATTTGAACGCGCGGTCGCGCTGCGGCCGGGCGAGGTAATGCCCTGCGTCAGTCCCCTCGGTTATCCCGCGCAGAAAATGTCCGTGCGCGAAAGCCTGATGCGCAAGGGCGTGAAGGCGAACAGCCGCCTTGACTTCTCCGACCTGTTTTTCGACGGCACGTTTGACACGCCGCTGTCTGCCGAAAAGGCCGGAAAATGGCGCACGCCGCTCGAAGCGGTACGTCTTGCGCCGTCCGCCGTCAACAAACAGCCGTGGCGTGCGGTCGTCTGCGGCGAGCGCGTGTACTTCTATGAACATCGCAGCAAAGCGTATGCATCTGCCGAATGGGACATCCAGCGGATTGATATGGGGATCGCCCTTTGTCACTTTGCGCTTGCTGCCGAGGAAAACGGCGTTGCGGTTTCGCTCCGGTTGGAAGATCCCGGATTGCCGGCGCCGGAGAATACGGTCTATACTGCCACTTACACGGTGGAGTAGCCGCATGCAAAAACACACCCGCCTGGTCATGCCGATGACCGGACGGGTGTGTTGCGTTTTTGGTTGTCTGACAAATGCGTTCAAAGACCGAGCAGATCCCTGAATGCGTCTATGGCCGCCTGCGCGCGTTCGGCTTCGTCCGCTTCGGAGAAGATGCGCAGCAGCGGTTCGGTGCCGGAGAATCGGCAGGTCACGAATCCGCCGTCTTTGAAATATACCTTGCAGCCGTCGTCGTAGCCCACGCGGTCAACTTCGCGGTTGAAATCGGGCACGCGCTTTTCCTCAAATACAAGATTCCGGATGCGCGCCTTGTCGGCGGGATCGAAGACGATGTTGTCCTCGACCATCACATAGCGGCCGTATTTTGCTTCCAGCGATTCGATGATTTCGGTGGGACTTTGATTCATGGCGGAGATCATCTCCACAAACAGCGCGGCGGCATAGGTGGAGTCCTTGCCGTGAATGTGGCCGCGCACAGTCAGACCGCCGGAGGATTCGCCGCCGAGCACCGCGTCCACCTCGTCGATCTTCGAGGAGATCCACTTGAAGCCCACAGGTACTTCATAACAGGTTTCGCCCAAATCTTCGGCGATGCGGTCGAGCATGTGCGTGGTGGACATATTACGCACCACGGGACCCTTCCAGCCGCGGTGCTCATGCAGATAGTAGTAGAGCATGACCAGCACTTCGTTGGATGTGATATAACGCCCGTTGCGGTCGATCACGCCCAGCCGGTCGCCGTCGCCGTCCATGGCGATGCCCAGATCATACCCGCCGGAAACCACACGGCCGGTCAGTTCTCGGAGCGTGGACTGCGTGGGCGCGGGCATGCTGCCGCCGAAGTAGGCGTCGCGCCCCATGTGGATGGTGTCGACAGTGCAGCGGGCGGTGTAGAGGATGCACAGCAGCGCATAGGCGCCGGAGCCGTACATGGGATCGAAGAGAATGCGCGGACCGCGCTCGCGGATCTTCTCAAGATCCATCTGCGCGAGAATGTCGTCCAGGAACGGGTTGAAGGGATTGCGCAGAAACTCCACCTGACCGGTTTCACATGCCGCTTCAAAGGGAATATAGTCCGTTTCCTCCGGCAGCGAAGTGATGATTTCTTCGATGCGCTGCGTTACTTCCAGCGGCGCGTCGCGGCCTTCGTCCACGATGACTTTGATGCCGTTGTAGTTGGACGGGTTATGACTGGCGGTGATTTCCAGCCCGCAGTGCAGACCGCGCGCTTTGACCGTGTGCATGATGAGTGGAGTAGGCACCGAACGGCGCATAAACAGCACATGGATTCCTGACTTACACAGTACCTCGGCTGTCCATCGCGCGGCGGCGTCCGCCAGAAAACGGTGATCGTAGCCGATGATGACGCTTTTGCCGGCTTTGTTATTCTCCTTCAAATAAAGCGCGACCGCAGCCGCGACCTTGCGGATGTTGCTGCAAATAAATTCTTCCCCGATGACGGCGCGCCAGCCGCCTGTGCCGAATTGTATCATGCTTTTTTTGCACTTCCTTGCATTTCATTTATAGATTGTCCGGCCGCACGCTTACGCAGCCGGTTCTGTTTGCCAGACCTTCACATAGTCCACTTCAAATTCCGTGAAGAATCCGTCTTTGTGGTTATGCATTTTTTCCGGAATCTCCAGCGAAACGATCACTTCCTCCGGCACGGCCGAAACGCCTTTGCCGAAGCTCGTGCGTCCGCTCTCGACGCCGTCGATGTAAAAGATATATTCGTCTGCCGTCCACTTCAAGCCGAACGTATGAAACGCCGTATACAGATCCGGCACATAGTATTTGCCGACCCGCTGCCGGTCGATCCGTTCGGGCAGCGCGTCCGTGCCGTTGCAGTAGATCGTTGACTTGACGGAATTGTTCAGCGGAAACGGAAAATACCGCGATTCCATCGCTTCAAAAATATCTACCTCCGCACCACCGACGCCGCCGGCGGATTTTTCATGGTCGTAGGAAGTGCCGCTCTGCAGCCAGAATGCGCTCCACAGGTCATAATCCTTGTTGCACTTGCAACAGATCTCAAAATAGCCGTTCTGATATTTCTGCCGCAGCGCGACCGCGCCCGTGTACCAGCCCGCGCCGTATACACCGTCTTGCAGATATTCACCGCGTACAATGAGTTTTCCGTCCGCAACGCGCACCTGCTCAGCGGCGTTGAAGCCGCACCGGCGTGCCCCGACGCCGCGGTGATACCACACGTCCGTGTCCAGTGCGTCGCCGTCGAACTCGTCTTCAAAGACGAGCGAATACCCGTCCAGATTCAACGCCTTCCCGCGCGGTGCAACCGGCAGCAGTGCGTGCAGCGCAGAGAGTATGACCATGATCCAAGCAATAATCCTGTCCATATTTGACCTTCCTTTCCGAAATGGGATTTGCTTTGACAGATGCAGTATTCTTCCTCAGTCCGGTTTTCCCGGCGCCTGCTGAAAATCCCGGATGATTGCCCCGAACAGGTCGACAGCCGTTTCCAGGATAGCGTCGTTGAAATCATATCCCGCCGTGTGCAGCGGCGCGTACCGCTCTCCGTTGCCGATATAGAACAACGCGCCGGGACATGCATGCAGATAATGCCCGAAATCCTCCGACGCGCGCCAGAGATGCTCCATCGGCGCAAACGGCAGCCCGATCGTATCCGCACTGCGCAGTACACGCTCCAGACAGGCAGGATGATTGCGCGTTTCAGGGAATGCGTCGCACACGTCGTAGTCCACAGAGAGTCCCGACGCCTCGGCCAGTGCGGCGGCGCGCGCGAGCAGATCGCGCTCGAACTGCTTGAGCAGCGCCTCGGATGCGCTGCGCAGCGTCAGGCGGATTTCTCCCTCGCCGGGCGAAATGCCGAAATCTCCGCTGCCGAGTGACAGCCCCGCGACGGTGCACAGCGGCGCGTCATCCGCATCCGCGTGCGCATACCTTTGCGCGGAACGTACCATAGCTGCGAGCGCAAAAGCAGGATTGCGTCCGCTTTGCGGTTCGGCGGCATGGGCGGTCTTACCCTGCATCCGGATCCGAAGCCCCTCGGAAGCCGGCTGCGTGAGACCCTGCCGGTATACGACAGCGCCGAGCGGATAGCCGCTCAGGTTGTGGAATGCATAGATTTCGCTGACGTTCTGCTCTTGCAGCAGCGTGCGGCAGAGCGCGGCGCCCTGCCCGGTCTCCTCGCCCGGCTGAAACAGCAGGCACACGTTCGCCTGCGGCGGCGTTTCATCCAGTTCGAGCGCCACGCCGCACAGCGCGGCACAGTGCCCGTCGTGGCCGCATTTGTGCGACACGCCGTCCCGGCGCGAGGCGTAGGGGAGACTGAGCGTTTCGGCCATCGGCAGTGCGTCCATATCCGCGCGCAGGCAAATGGTTTTTGCCCCCGGAACGCCGCTCTTGACCGCGTAAAACCAGCCGTCGCGCTGCACGACAGTCAGGCCGGTGCGCTCGCGCAGAAAACCCGTCAGGATCTGTATCGTCCGCGTCTCGTGCATGGACAACTCGGCGCAAGCGTGCAGTGTGTGCCGCAGCGCGATCATTTCAGAAAAATGCGTTGGGTTCAATGTATCCGTTCTCCTTCTTCCGACGGTTCGTCAGACGTTTCTTTTGTGCCTTCCGCTGCGGCAAACCGGTCGTCCAATTTCCTGCCGTACCGGTAAATCATGCCGAATGACGCAAAAACAAACACGACCGTCAGCGCGATGTTGATCGTCATGTTTGCGCGAAACAGCAGCATCAGCGCCGCGAAAAGTGCGCCGATCAGCGCTGCGCGCAGACAAAACATATAGTATTTGCTGCACCTGGCTTTTGCGTGCCGGTTGCCCAGTGCAAAAAGAAACACAAAATACAGGATCAGCGATCCGATCAGAAACAGCAGCTTCGGCAGCAGATGCAGCTCCTCCTCGCGCATGAACTCCAAGCCGTTGGTGATGTTGTTCATGGCGAAAATGATGAAGATGTGCAGCAGCATATATCCCAGACCGTTCGTCTGCTTCTCCCTGTCGATGATGCGGTCGTAGAAAACGCCGTAGCTCAGGAACAGTCCGACGACAATCAGAAACGCCATCAGCGCAAAATATGTGCTGCGCAGCGAAAAATGCCCCTGGAAATACAGAGCGATTCCGATAATCATCTCGCCGAACGTAAATACGACGTACAGCATGGCGCGCTCGGACAGGTGCGGAAAGTCCACGAAGCCGCTGCTTTTTCTCTGGCCGAAGATCAGCACGGCGGCTATGCCGAACAGGATTGCGCCGAGCGACGCCCACGTCGTGCCCGTCACGCGCAGGAGCGGTATACCCAGCAAAACGATGGCAGCCTCACACAGCAGGATACACGCCATGCGGACGATCTGGCCGGTTTTCTGTCTGTCCTGCCTGTGATGGCGCAGCTCGATCGCATACTGCACGGCAATGTTGGCAAGGATCAGCGCCCAGGCGACGTGGTACTGCGTGTGGTAGCCCTGCCAATCCGCTCGCGTACCCTCTGCCACAAAGTACAGCAGGAACATATTGATAAACAGGAACACATGATCGCGGATACTGTGCCTGCCGTACACGTTGATATAGTACGTGGTGAAGTTCCAGATTTGGATGACGGCAAGTGTTGTCGTCACATAGGCGGCAAATGATGTCCACGCCACAAAGCCGCCCGCAAAATGATGCAGCAGCAGATTGTTGCGGCCGATGATATAGACGAATATCAGGTCATAGATCAGTTCTATGTACTCGACTTTCTTTTCTTTCTTTTCCGTCAGTTCTTTTTGCATGGCAAATTGTTCCCCCCGCTGATTCCGGTTTTGTTACACGGTTATTTCCAGCCCGTCGAAGGCAACGCCGTAGGCATACGGATGCGGTGCGGAAAGCTGACGGGAGAGCGCGTCCGCCCACCGTTTTTCATAGACGTGTGTGTGCAGAATCCGCTTTGCTTTCGTTTTGTCGAAATACGCGATGCAGTCGTCCGGCGAAAAGTGCGCCGTTTCGCACACGAGCAGATCCAGCGGCGTTTCATACGCGACGGACGGAAAATCAACCGACGGACGGCACAGATCGCCGGTGAACAGAATCTTTTTGTTTTCCGCTTCGATCAGAAACGCAAAGGAATATTCGCAATGCTTTGTCCGGATTGCCGTCACCCGCAGGTTTTCGTCCGTATAGACGACGCCCTCCCGGAAGGATTCGATGCGCACACCCTCGCGCATCGGTTTTCCCTCGGCCGTGGCGGTGATCCATGCGCGCAGCGGCGCAATGAGCCGCTCATCCGGCAGCAGAATCAGCGGATCGGCGGATTTGAAATACCAGTTTACCAGATCCGCAAAGGCGATCAGGCCGTTTGTGTGATCGCCGTGCGGATGCGAGCAGATCGCAAGACGGACACTCTCGACAGGAATCTGCCGTCTGCGCAGATCCTCGATGACCTGCGTGCCCATGTCAAAAAGATAGTAGTATGCGCCGATTTCCAGAATACAGGCAGAGCAGCGCCGATCAGATTCCGGCACGCCGTGCGAAGTGCCGACAAAAATCAGTTTCATTTTCTCGCCTCCCGTCTTATTGTATAGAACTATGTGCAAAAATGCAAGAGCTGACAGGCAGATAACAGAAGAAAAATCTCAGAACGGACAAAGCCGATACTGTTGCTTTTTGCGTATCGCGGATGTATAATCAAACAGAAGTATGCAGGATGGGATGTGTTTGGCTTATGCGGAACGAAAGGGGAGTCAGATGAAAAAGCTGCTGAAGATCCATCCGGACGCTTTGTATGATTCAGAGTATACGGACTATGTGCTGGAGACGGACGATTTCAAATCGCCGGAACTGAAACGCAAGGGCGAGTACAGGCATGACAAGGGCGTTACCGTCATTACGGCGGGCGGACGGGAAATCCTCATCGAAAACTGCTTTGACAACACGCTGCGACTGCGAATCACGCAGCCGGGTGCGCGTGTGGAAAAGACCGTGACGGAACGTCTCGGCCTGATTCGGACGGACTGGGAAACGTCGACATACGACTACAGTCTGGAGGACGGCGTCATTCACTTCTCGAATACCTGCCTGACGCTTGTGTTCGATCTGAACACGAACGAGTTTTCGTTCCGTACGGCCGACGGCAGAACGCTGATCCAAACCAAAAACGGCGGTGCAAGGTTCTCGGACGAGCCGGCCGAATACGCCGGTATGCGCAGCTTCACTGAATTTGCGCGCATCGACGGCGAACGGTATGCCGGTTTCGGGGCGCGGATCTTTAAGGTGGACAGAACAGGCGAATCCGCGGACATCTTCGCGGAAAAGGCCGGCACGAGAGTCGGCGATTACGGCGGCTTTCCGATGCCGTATTTCCTCAGCTCCGCCGGGTACGGCCTGTTTTTCAACAATCCGTGGCCGCATGTGTACTTCGACATGGCCAAGACGAGTGCGGACGAGTGGTTTATTCATGCGCCGGGCGGGGACTACGATCTTTTCGTCTTCTGCGGCGATGCTGCGCAGATTACAAAGAGCTTTACGCGCATCGTCGGCACCAATCAGTTTCCGAAGAAATGGCTCATGGGCTACTGGTGCAGCAGCCTGAGCTTTGAACGCGCGCAGGGCGCACTGGACGATACGGCGCGCATGCGGCGAGAGGGCTATCCGTGCGACGCGATCGTGATCGACGGCCCGTGGCGCGGCGGCGTCAACTTTATCCGCGAATATACCGGCGGCTGGGGCTATCCGTCGGATGACTACAACTGGCATCCCGATTTCGGCGACGGCGTCGGTATGATCCGGCAGCTGCAAAAGCAGAATATCAAAACTGTCCTGCACATCAATTCCTGCGCGTTCAAGCCGTCCACCGCGATCCCGGCACTTGCAAAGGGACTGCTGCGTCAGGTCAACAACGAGACCGTCCCCGACGTGGCGACGCAGCGCGGCATAGACTACTACAAAACCTTCCTTGTACCCAGAATCCGCGACGGCGTGACGCAGTGGTGGACGGATCACTCCGACCGGGTCAGCGGCGAGATTATGCCGGGCATCCCGTCGAGGAACCTTTTCGGCGCGCTTTGGAACCGCGTGATTTCTGAAACCATGGCGGAGCACGGCATTAAAGGCCATATGTCGCTGTCCAGAGGCGGCGGCATCGGCAGCCAGAGATACGCATTGCCCTGGGCGGGCGATACACAGTTCGGCATTCACCGATTCAAGGAGGACATCCGGTATGTTATCAATGCCGGTATGGCGGGTTTCACACTGTGCGGCTATGACCTGGGCGGATTCATGCGCGGCAGCGGCGTCGAAACGCCGCCGGACGAGATGCAGTTCGATGTAGACAACATTGCCAGACGATTCTGTCAGAGCATCATTTTCTGCCCGATGCCCAGAATGCACAATGGACAGAATTCCGGCGCGAAATGGCCGTGGAACTGCCCGCAGGAAACGCGGGAGCTGTACCGCGAATGCCTGCGGTACAGATACAGATTCATCCCGACAATCTACGCCTATGCCGTCCACGGTTCCCGCAGCGGCGAGCCGATCATCCGCCCCATGTTCTACTACGACATGGACAAAACGGAGCTGTACGCCATAGACGACCAGTTCTATCTGGGCGAGCACATCCTGATTGCGCCCGTGACCGAGGCAGGCGCGATCAGCAGGGAGGTTTATCTGCCGCAGGGAACGTGGGTCAACATGTGGACGAAAGAACGCTTTGACGGCGGGCAGACCGTTGTGTGCGACGCGCCGCTGCTGCGCAAGGAAGGGCTGCCGATGTTTATCCGCGTCGGCGGCGGCGCGGCATACCAGCCAGACTGCATGAGCCTGTACGATCAGATCCCGCAGACGCTGCGCATTGAGCTGTATGCCAATTCACAGGCGCAGCTTGTGCTGCACGAGAGCGAGACGGTATCCAACCGATTCCTCTGCCGCAGAGCCGGCGATGCATTTGAAGTGTACGCCGAGAACAACAGCGGCATTGACCGACAGTATTCGATCACCGTCTATGCCGCAGAGAAGGCTTACAAGGCAGACCTCACGGTTCGCGCAGACACCGCGCAGAACACAGTGATCTGAAATGCATCGGAATGTCTGACGCCTTTTCATTCAGAAGAATAATCATGCCCACGGCTCACGCATGAAAATTATTCGCAGCGAAAGAAAGGACGTCGGCGAGGAAATCGTGGTCATACTCGCATTTCTGACGCTTGCGGGAAAGACTCATTTTCTTTGAAGTTGGGTAGTTTTTAAGGACATTCAAAACG
>JAFSYM010000013.1 GCA_017450005.1 Clostridia bacterium | reverse complement strand
TCCTTCGTGCGCGACAGCGACGCGCCGTAGCCCGGCTGCAGGTTGCTGTACACGGTGCCGGTGATGCGGCCGTCGGTTTCTCTCGGCACCATCGCGTAGTGGACCTCTTCGATCTTGAGGTTGCTGACGGTAAATGTGTTGGTCGCGTTGACGTTGCCGAGCTGGATCTCCACCATGAGCGGCTCCGTGCCCCCATTCTTTGAGATGACATGGGGGATGGTCGTCGCCGCGGTCGTGACGCTCTGCTCGTACTTCTCGCCGTAAATTTTCTCCGTCGACGGGCCGCCGTAGTAGCCGTAAAGGATCAGGAAGAACTTGTTCTGTGCCGCCGTTCCCGCGATGTCGAAGCTGACGCGGTAGTCCTTGCCCGCCTCCGGCACAAAGCCGGTGTAAAGCTCGATCTTGCCCCTCCATTCGCTGTGAGCGTCCGGCGGATTGGGGTCGGTGACCGTGATCGCCGCGCTTCCCGTTGCTGCACTGCCCGGAGTAATCGCAAGCGCGGAGTGTGTATAGCTCCATGCCTCCTTCACGCAGGTTCCGAGATTGTAGGCGAAACCGGCGGGCAGAACGTTTGTGCCCGCCCAGACGGGGTCGGAGTCGGTCAGCTTTCTCACCGAGATGTTTCTCACGGTGATTTCCTCGCCGGTGTCCGCTTGACCTACGTCCAACCGCGGGCGCACGTTTTCGCCCTGACTGTTCGCGGCATAAACAATGTATTTAATTGTTTTATATTCGGTGGTCGCATTAAGTCCCAGCACCGTACCGAACCTGCCCTCGTGATCATCCCAGTTGCCTCCTCTGCCGTTGCAGACATCAAACGTGAGGGATGCTGCGTTCTTTGTCTTGATATCGAAGCTAACCTCGTAGTAACTGTCCTCAGCGAGATAGCAAATTCCGTAGACAGAGGGACCTCCGAATGTCGCGTCGTCTTTTGTAAAGAACAGTCCACGCTGATATGCGCTGCCCACGCCGCCGGAACAGATTAACGTGGCGGATTCTCCGTCGCCGGTCAAAGACCCGCCGTGGCCGCCGTCAACCCTGACGCCGAAGGTCGTGGAGGGTGTTCCCGCTGTCGGATAGTCTACATTAAGCGTTTCAGGGGCCGCAAAGATCGTGCTCGGCACGTCATCGGCCAGCCGGTTTGGCATTTGCTCAATGCGGAGGTTGCAGACAGTGACCTCGGCGCCGTTCGGCAGGTGACCGCACTCAACAAAGAGAAGGAGCTGGCTGACGTCTTTCGCGGCAAGAAACGTCTTCTCGATCGTTACGATCTGATTTGCTGTAAGCGTTTGGTTAAAAATCGCAGTGCCATGCGTGTCTCTTACGGCGTCAGTGATGGATTCGCTCCATTTGCCAAACCGGAAGTTGAGATTATCTCCGGCAGCAATATCACGGTCTGCCCAAACGTCCAGCTTTATGCGGTAGAATCGCCCATTTTCAAACGGAAGGGGCTGGGGTTCCAAACGCAGTTCCGCGTCGGCGGCGGCAGCGGGGTCTGCCGTACGCTTCACTCGCGCATATGAGTCAGTCTTACTGTGCGTAATGTCGCTTCCCACAGTAAAGTTGTGGTTTTGATTTCCCTCAACATTAAATCTATTCGTCGAAGGAACCTTGACCGCGTATCCGACTCGATCGTTCATATGCTCGATACTGAGGTCGCTGACGGTGATCGTACCTTTTTCAGCGTTTCCTGCCCGTACCGTGATCATCAGCGCGCCGTTCATGCCAGCTGTGAACAAGCACTCCACCGTGTCGCTCTTGCCCGGCGCAAGACGGCGATCGTTCAGATAGGCGAAGACAACGTCGTTGTCCCATGTGCTGCCGCTATAACCCGAGCCGTATTGCATGTCATAGTCGAAGGGATTATCCATGCCCGCCGCTGCAACCTTCAGCGTGACACGATAGGTCTGCCCCGCTGTCAACTGTGTGCGGGTGAAGATATGCAGCATAGCGTCGTAGGTCTCGTATGTGTGACCGTCCTCATTCTTGACCGTCATCGTCGCAGAAGTCGGCGTAACGGAGAGGTCGGACACATAGCTGCCTGCCGTTTCAACGGCATTCCCCGCGCCCCAGTCGAACGCCGCGGGCGTGACGTCGGTGTAGCCGGTCGCTACCTTGTCATACTCGTACTGCTGCACCTTGCCGGTCTTGTCCAGCGAAAAACCGCTCGGGAGCGCGTTCGAATAGCTCGGCGTCGCCTCTTCCAC
>JAFSYM010000086.1 GCA_017450005.1 Clostridia bacterium | reverse complement strand
CGGCGCCCACCGTCTCGCCTACCGGCTCGGTCGGCGCTTCTGCCTGCGGCAGAGGTGTCCACCGGACACCCGCGCCCTTACACAGGGGAGGCTAAGATATGGCGCTTGTGCAAAGGATGCAATCCTATCCCACAAAATTCCGTGAAGAACCAAAAAAATACCGGCAATCAGAAGGCGTGAAACGCGCTGCAGAAGGACAGCATTTCCGCATTGACATGCGCAGGCGAGAGAATCTGCATGCGGCCGCCGGAGGCGAATACCCACGCATAAAACATGTTGCTCAGCTCCACATCGGCCGTGGCGATAAAATGCGCATCGTCGGCGATGCGCGTGGAGACGTCCCGACCGAAGCGGTCGATCACGCTGTCCATCAACGCATTTTCACACAGCAGTTCGACCGTGCAGCGCTTGCCGTCGACCATAGAAAATTCACGCGTAAAAAATTCACCGGGATCAAAGGCGTTTTCCGTGACGATCTGCGTCTCGTCCAGCACCTGCGGGGCCAGCATTCTGTCCAGCCGGAACCGCGCCACGATGCCGCGCCGCTCGTAGTAGCCGACGACGTAGTAGCGGTCGCAGTTCCACACGAGCAGATACGGCGAGAGAATATAATCGTCTCCGCCGTAACGCAGCTGCTGAGACTTATGCGCATCAAATGCAGAGTACTGAAAACGGATTTTCTTCTTTTCGGTTATGGCGGTCTGGATGACGTCCACGCAGCGGTATATGGCCTCGTTTGCGGATTTGACTGCGCCGTCCACATACAGGTGCTGATCCACATCCTGCTTCTGCGCCTCGGATACGAATGCGGACAGCTTTTTGACCAGCGCTTTGCTTTTACGCGGTGTGATAAAGCGGGAGGACTGCACCGCGTCGATCAGCAGACGCACCTCGGTATAGTCGAACACACGCGTAGCGAGAAAATACCGGTTCTGCACGCTGCGGTTGCACACGACGTCCAGTCCGAAAGACTCCAGCGTTCGCAGATCCTGCGTGAGCGTTTTGCGGCTGGCGTGTATGCCTTTACCGGCCAGATAGGTTTCCAGTTCCCTGATCGTGACAACGTGCGCTTCGTCGGTGTATTTCCATAGATAGTCGAGCACCAGCAGCAGGCGGTTTTTCGTCATTTCGCAGACCTCCGTTTCGCAAACAGTGTATCATGCAAAGGCAGCGTTGTCAACGGAAACCGCCCGTAATCTGCGCAAAGATGCGCAAAAAATCACACACCTTATACTGCGGGGAAAGGTCGCGGCCGTCTTGCCAAAACAGAGCAAATATGCTATTATATGCCTAAAGAGAAAGATGACTGTGCAGTGGAGGAACCGTATGAAAATCATGGTCAGCGCCTGTCTTTTGGGGCGCAGGTGCAAATACAACGGCGGCGATAACTATAACGAAGCGGTTGCGGCATACACACGCGGGCACGAGGTGATCCCGGTCTGTCCGGAGGTTGCGGGCGGTCTGTCCGTGCCGCGTCCGCCATGCGAGATTGTCGGCGGCGTTGTCATGAATGCAGACGGTGAAAACGTCGACAAGGCTTTCCGCGACGGCGCGTCGCGCTGTGTCCGGATGGCGCAGGAGCAGCACATCGATCTGGCGATTTTGCAGCCGCGCAGTCCTTCCTGCGGCGTGCATCAGATCTATGACGGCACGTTTTCCGGCAGACGGATCGAAGGATCGGGCGTTTTTGCGTCCATGCTGTGTGCGCACGGCTTTCGGGTCGTGGACGCGGAAGATATCGAAAAAGGAGAATGCTCATGAACGACAAAAATATTGTAATACGCAGAGAAACGCCGCAGGACTACCGCGCAGTCGAAAACCTTGTGCGCGAGTCCTTCTGGAACGTATACCGTCCGGGTTGTCTGGAGCATTATGTTTTGCACCGGCTGCGTGACGATCCGGCGTTCGTGCAGGAACTGGATTTCGTGATGGAGAAGGACGGCGAGCTGATCGGCCAGAATATGTTTATGCGTGCCGTGATTCACGCCGACGACGGACGCGACGTCCCGATTCTGACCATGGGACCGATCTGCATTGCTCCGGAATACAAGCGGCAGGGCTTCGGTAAAATACTGCTGGACTACTCTTTGCAGCAGGCGGCGTCGCTCGGCTTCGGCGCGCTCTGCTTCGAGGGGAATATCGACTTTTACGGCAAGAGCGGATTTACGTTCGCCTCCTGCTTCGGCATCCGCTATCACGATCTGCCTGCAGACGCAGACGCGTCGTTCTTCCTGTGCAGAGAATTGCAGGCGGGTTATCTGCGCGGCGTCACAGGAGAGTATGCGCCGCCGTCGGGCTACTTTGCAGCCGATCGGGAGCCGGAAGCGTTTGCGGCGTTCGACGCGCAGTTTCCGCCGAAAGAAAAACTGAAACTGCCGGGACAACTGTTCTGACCGGATTGTCTACGCAGCGTAGGTTGTCTCCCGACGGATTGTGTGGTAGAGTGAAGCCGTAAGGAGGCGAAGCCATGGATAAATATGTAACCGCGGACGTCATCCGCCGTTTGCGCGAGCGGGGGCACATGACGCAGGCGCAGCTGGCAGAGAAGCTCTTTGTCAGCGCCAAGGCGGTGAGCAGGTGGGAGACGGGACGTGGGTACCCCGACATCAGTCTGCTCGAACCGCTGGCGAAGGCGCTGGACATTTCGGTGGCAGAACTTCTGTCCGGCAACGCCGTGCACAATCAGAACCGCAGCGCGAATATGACGCGCTGCAAGTGGTACGTCTGTCCGGTCTGCGGCAATGTGATCGAATCAACGGGCGAGGCGCTCGTGAGCTGCTGCGGCATCTCGCTGCCGCCGCTGGAAGCAGAACCGGCAGACGATGCGCACGCGATCGGCATGCAGATCGTGGAGGACGAGTATTACGTCACGTTGTCTCATCCGATGACAAAGGATCACTACATCTCCTTCCTGGCCGCCGTGTCGGATATGGGCGTGCAGTTTGTAAAGCTCTACCCGGAAGGCAGCGCCGAAGCGCCGACCGAGCCGGCAGGCGAGACGGTGGGCGCCGAAAGGCGCTCGGAGGGGTTGTCACATCGGATATCATCAAAAAGGCAACAATCCCTCAGTCATGCTGTCGCATGCCAGCTCCCTTTACACAAGGGAGCCTTT
>JAFSYM010000085.1 GCA_017450005.1 Clostridia bacterium | reverse complement strand
ATACCTCCTATGTTTTCTTTACTGTGGTTGGCAAACCCACTGTATTCTATCATAGGAGGTTCTTCTTTTTCTTCTCTATAAGATTCTTTTATTTCCCACTCGTTTAACGAGTGGTTTTTTCTTGCCTGTTCGGCGCCAAAAAGCGCGCGGGACCCGATCATCGGATCCCGCGCGCTGCTGTATTGTATTTCGTGTTTATTCTATCGGATAGTCCGTGCCGTACTTCTCGATCACGAAGTCGAGATCCTTGTCGCCGCGGCCGGACAGGTTGATGAGCACCGAACCGTGCCCCATCGTTTTGGCCAGCTTGATGCCGTATGCCACGGCGTGCGAGCTTTCGATTGCGGGAATGATGCCCTCCAGCCGCGACAGGCGGAAGAACGCGTCGATCGTCTCCTCGTCGTCGATCACGTCGTACTTGACACGGCCGATCTCCTGCAAAAACGCATGTTCGGGGCCGGAAGACGGATAATCCAGACCGCTGGCGATCGAATAGACCGGCGCGGGTTCGCCGTTTTCATCCTTAAGCATGATGCTGTTGAAGCCGTGCATCACGCCCTCTGTTCCGTATTTCAGGCTTGCGGCATGATCGCCGAGCTTTGCGCCTCTGCCGAGCGGTTCAACGCCGTAAATGTCCACAGGATCGTTCAGGAAACCGGCGAACAGTCCCGCCGCGTTACTGCCGCCGCCGACACAGGCGACGATCGCGTTGGGCAGATGCCCGGTCATGTCGATGAACTGCTCTCTGGCTTCGATGCCGACGACGCTCTGGAAGTCGCGCACCATCATCGGGAACGGATGCGGACCGAGTACGGAACCGATGCAGTAGATCGCGTCGTTGTACTCGCGGCTGTACGCGTCAAACGCCGCGTCGACCGCCTCCTTGAGCGTTTGCAGACCGTGTGTAACCTCAACCACATTTGCGCCGAGCACCTTCATGCGCGCCACGTTCGGCGCCTGCTTTTTGATGTCGACCGCGCCCATGTAGATATCGCACTGAAGACCGAAGTATGCCGCCGCCGTTGCCAGCGCCACGCCGTGCTGACCGGCGCCCGTTTCGGCAATCACCTTTTTCTTGCCCATGTATTTGGCCAGCAGCGCCTCGCCCATGCAGTGGTTGAGCTTGTGCGCGCCGGAGTGATTGAGATCCTCGCGTTTTGCGTACAGCTGCACGCGCCCGCCGAGCGCGTTGGACAGACGCTCCAGATGCGAAATGGGCGTGGGTCTGCCCTGGAACTCCTTGCGGATGCGGCGCAGCTCCGCAATAAACTTGCGCGACTGGCAGATGGAATAGTACGCATCCGTGATCTCCGCCATCGCCGCGGCGAGCTTTTCGTCGATGTACACGCCGCCGTATTTGCCGAAATAGCCGTCCTTGTCGGGATAGTTGTTGAAATACGTATCAAAGTCTACGTTGCCGATCTTCATCAGAATACCTCCGGATCAGAATTATTCATTAGAATAATGCCATAATCCGAAGAAAAAATCAAGTATATATTTGTATCATTTCAGCATTTTATAGCCTGTGCCGACAAATTGCGCCACCAGCCTGCCGCTCTCATCCGTAATGTCGACGTTAAACACACTCGTCGTGCGGCCGTCCTTGATGCATTTGGTGCGCGCGGTCAGCTTTTCGCCCCTCACGCCGTTCAGAAAGTTGACGCTCACCTGCAGCGCAACGGTAAGGTTGTGCAAATTGTTGGACGCGACGGCAAAGGCGAAGTCCGCAAGCGTGAAAATCACGCCGCCCATTATGCCGCCTGCCGCGTTGCAGTGGCGCGCTTTGTCGATGCGCATACTGCACACGGCTTCGTCCGCATGCAGCGCGTCGAGCGTCACGCCGTTTTCCATGGCGAACCTGTCGCCTTTGAAGTATTCGCGCGCTTGTTCGAGTGAAGAAAATGTACTCATACCGGTTCTCCTTCCGCTTGCGGAACGGTCGTTTCCGCCGCGTAAAACAATTGATATTTTGTGCAAAGGCGTTCGAGCTTCTCGCCGATCGGACGGCAGAGGAAAAAGATCACGATTCCCGTCACCGCGCCGTGTGAGGCGTTGAACGGCAAGCCGGACAGGATCACCGCCGAGACGGATTTCCACGTCAGATCCGGCGCCATGGCGAACACCGCGCAGCTGTCTGCGCACAGACCGTACAGTAAAAAGCAGCACACCCCCCCGACGACCGCGCAGGGAATCCGCTTGCCCTGCCAGCGCAGCGATCGCAAAATGAGCGCGGCGGTAAACGCGGCAAACCCCATGCCGAAAATCTGATACGGCGTCCATGCGCCCTGACCGAACAGGAAGTTCGACAGAAACATCGACAGCACGCCGACCATACAGCCGACTTCCTCGCCGAGGTACAGTCCCGTAATGATCGCAATCGCGCACAGGGGTTTTACGGTCGGGAGCATATAAAACGCCGCGCGCGACGCAACGGCCAGCGCAGCCATGACGGATACGATCACCAGCTCGCGCACCTTGCCGTGCCGCCGGCGAAACAACGCCGCAAACGGCAGACACGCCAGCAGCAGAATCACGCCGCTGATGAGATAATAGCTGCGGTCACGCAGCAGGAATGCGCCGACCAGTACCGCCGCCAGACACAGAGTCAGCGAAACGACGGTCAGCAGCGGTTTGCGCGGCATAGAGCAATCACATCCTCATCGGTAATAGCATCCGGGAACACATGCCGCGCAATGCGGTTGGCGGCTGTGGTATAGAAGGTGTTGCCGGAAAAGAACGGAACAGTCGGCGCTTCGGCGGCAAGCATACCGTCAAAGAGCATTGCGCACCGGTCGGCGTTCGCCGCGCAGAACTCCACGTCGTGCGAAACCATAAATACGGTCACGCCCTCTGTCGTCAGCTCGCGCAGCAGTGTGCCGAACTGCGATTTGAACGCGCTGTCCATCCCCTTGGTCGGCTCGTCAAGGAACAAAATGCGCGGATGTGTAAGCAGCACCTTACCCAGCGCCAGACGCTGCTGTTCGCCGCCGCTGATGTCGTAGGGGTGTCTGTCGAGCAGCGCCGTCAGATGCAGCCGGTCGGCCATCGCCTGCGCGCCGCCGCGGTCGACGGATTCCAGCTCCAGCCGCACCGTTTTTTCGGTAAAGAGCGCACGCACCTGCTGCGGCAGCACGCCCGCCAATCCGTGATACAATTCTTTTTGCGGGATTTTGCGCACGTCGCGGCCGGACAGTTCGATCCGCCCGCGGTACGGTTTCAGAAGTCCCGCAGCCGCCTTCATCGCAGTCGATTTGCCCGCGCCGTTGCCGCCCAGCAGCGCGAAAACCGCACCGCGCGGCACATCCATCGAAAGCCCGCGCAGCACGTCGGGCGCATTTTTATCATAAGTAAAGAAAACCTCGCGCATACGCACAGCCGGCTCTTCTGCTGGAGCAGATGCGAGTGTGCGGCGCACGGGTTCGGCCGCTGTCACCGTGCGGGTGAGCCACTGCTTGCCCTCGCAGACAGTCAGCGGGCATGCGCCTTTGCCGTCCGCGCCCGCCCAGATCCGCATGGCGGCGGGCATACTGTCACGCAGAAACGCAAGCTCGCCCGTGAGCGAATTGCCGATTTCGCGCGGCGTGCAGTCGGCGGCGACACGGCCGTGATGCATCACAATTACACGGTCGGCACACGGCAGCACGTCCTCGAGACGATGCTCGGTCAGGATGATCGTCAAGCCCAGCTCGCGGTGGATGCGGTCGATTGTCGCCAGAAAATCCGCCGCCGCAACGGGGTCGAGCTGCGACGTCGGTTCGTCCAGCAGCAGCACGTCCGGATGCAGCGCCATAACCGACGCAAGATTCAGAATCTGCAGTTGTCCGCCGGACAGTTCATCCGTCGGCATATTGAACCACGGCTCAATGCCGAAATAACTCGCCATTTCCGCCACGCGCAGGCGCATCTCCCCCTGCGGCATGCCGAGACTTTCCAGCCCGAATGCCAGCTCATGATACACCTTGTCGGTCACGACGGCGCTTTCGGGGTCCTGAAAGACAAACCCGATGCGCGACGCCTGCGTCCGCGCGTCCAGCGTATCGAGCAGCGCGCCGCAAAAGCGCACGCTGCCGCCGCGCTTTCCGTTCGGCATGAGCGCGGTTTTCAGGTGACGCAGCAGCGTCGTTTTGCCGCAGCCGCTCTCGCCGCACAGCGCGACATACTCGCCCGCGCGGATCGTCAGATCGACGCCCGCGAGCGCTTCGCCCTGTCCGAGGGGGTAGGAAAAATGCAGGTCTTTTATCTGGATCTGTTCCATCGGATTTCCTCCGTACAATCAAGCGCCAGCGGCATAAAGCACAGCAGCGCATAGCACGCGTACAGCACAATCGAAAAGGCCGTCATCGCAGGCAGGGAAATATAGGGATTATACATCGCGCGTGTCTGCCCGGCAGCCATACCGGCAATCACCAGCGCGTCGAGCGCGAGCACGGCGAGCGTGAGCAGCACGTCGCGCCGCGTCCAGAAGAAGCGCGTATAGCTTGTCCGTCCGCGCGAACCGTAGCCGCGGCTCTTCATCGAGTCGGCCACGTCCACAGCGTTTTCAAGCGACCATGTAATCAAAATCGACAGCGCGTGCAGTCCGCCGCGCAGCCGTCCACCGCCGTAACCGATACCGCGCTGCGCCTCGAAGATCTTGCGCATACGGCGCGTCAGCAGCGGAATAAAGCGCAGCGTCATGGACACAAGCAGCGCGCCGGTCGGGAACACGCGGCCGAACACATGCAGGAATTTATCCGTTGTGACAACGGCATTGTAGCACACGAACCAGAGAAAAACCGTCAACACCATGCCGCCCGTGGCAAAACCGTGCACGATCGCCTCGAGCGTGACGCGGTTGCCGTTTGAGAGCGTAAACAGCGTCGTGACGCCGTAGTGGTTGAACGCCGCGCCGAGAAACACCACGAACAGCAGCGTCGGCAGCAGCACGCACAGGAGCGTTTTGCACATCGCGCGTCCGCGCAGACGGATGCTGTACGACAGCGCCGCGGCAAAAGAGATGCCCAGCATCGCCGGATGAAAGAAGAGCATACCGAACGCGACGACGCTGGCAAAAAACAAAAAGTTCAACGCGGGATGACTGCCCGCAAACGCAGAGCGCATGGTTCCCTCCCTGAAGGATGATGATTATGCAATAATGAGCGGTAAACCGAACAAAGTCATCTTAATCTTTCCGTTAATTCTGACCTGACTTTTTCCAGATCGCCGCTTGTTAAAACCGGGATCAGATCGTTGATCTCCCCGACACTTCTGTCCCACCATCTGAATCGGAGCAGCAACTCGATCAACGCATTGTCAAACCGCTTGCGCAAAACCTTTGCAGGGTTTCCGGCAACAATCGTGTATGGTTCGACGTCGCTTCCGACCACGCTATTTGCACCGATGATCGCGCCGTCTCCGATATGAACGCCCGGCAGAATGACTGCGTTTTGTCCGATCCAGACGTCGTTGCCGATAACCGTATTACCTTTGAGCGGCATGTCGGATGGTGCGGGCGGTTCCATATCCCAGCCTTCAAGCGTATAGAACGGGGAAGTAGATACCGCGTTCATCTGATGATTTGCGCCGTTCATAATAAACTCCACGCCTGCCGCGATCTGGCAGAACTTGCCGATAATCAGCTTGTCTGTGCTCCATTCGTACAGGTGCGTCACATGGCTCTCGAAGTCTGTGTCGGCGATATATGTAAAGTCGCCGACAACAATATTCGGATTGGTCAGCGTGGGTTTCACATAAATCTCTTTCTCATATCCACTGATCGGATGGATCACGTTCGGGTCCGGATGCTTTCCGTCTTTCATACGCTTACCTCGTCAGGTCTTGATTCGTATGGGTCAATGCCGTTTTGCGGACGGATGCTGTACGACAGCGCCGCGGCAAAAGAGATGCCCAGCATCGCCGGATGGAAGAAGAGCATACCGAACGCGACGACGCTGGCAAAAAACAAAAAGTTCAACGCGGGATGACTGCCCGCAAACGCAGAGCGCATGGTTCCCTCCGGGTGTTCTGAATCTGTTTCAATCTGTTGAATTGCTGTCAATCCACATCGCGGGACGGACGGCAACAATCGAGTTGTTGACGACATGACCGCTTTTCTCCAGCGTACCGTCAAACTCGACTACCGCGACATACGTGGAATCGTGTCCCGGCGTCCGCAACCACCAGCGGCACTTTTTTGTGCCTGATTCGCCGTTTTTCGCAGAGTTTGTCGCTTTGCCTCTTTTTGCGTAATCAGAGCTGAAATACCGGTTTACTTCATCTATGCTGAGCAAAAAAACTCTGTCGTACGTAGCATTGCCCGCAAATGTACTGTAGTCCGGATTCTCGTCGGGCGTCACGGTCGTCCACAGTATTCCCGCCTGCTCTTCCTCGCTGAACGCCGCGTTCAAAAACGTTTTATTTAACCATGTGCGCAGCGAACACGTTTCCCACGTTACGGCGGTATATTCTTCGTTGTACCGCGGGTATTCCAATCCGTACTTGCTGATGACCAGTTTTTTGTCGTCCTGCTCGTCAAGCACAATCCATTCGATCGGCTCCTTGCCGTTCAAAACATTGCCGTCCTGCTCGTATTCCCCGAATGATACAGTCTTGATCATTTGATCGCTGACTCTGTCCCAGATCCAACTGATACCGCGTACGACAAGGAACAAAACGAGTAGGGCAGCCCCGATCGTCACAACGATGTTCACACATCCGGACGATTTGGTTTCTTCCTGCTTTTTCCCGTCCGCTTGCGGCTTTGACTGCGGCTCTGGCTGCGGCTTCGGCTGTGGTTGCGATTTTGGTTGGGGCTTCGGCTGCGGCTGCGGTTTTGGTTGGGGTTGGGGTTTCGGCTGCGGTTTCGGCTGCGGTTTCGGTTGGGGTTTCGGCTGGGGTTCGGGCTTCGGCTTTGACCCTGCCGAGGTACGGCGCAGAATCGCTTTCAAACGCTGCACGACGCTCAGCATGGCTGCTTCGGGATCCTCGTAATAATTATGAATCTGTACGTTACTCAGTTTGAACGCATAGTCGTCGCGCAGTGTAATCGGCTCGAGAAGAAGCGGAATGATCTGTTTTTTTGCGTCAAGCGCAGCGTTCAGTTCCTTCGGAATCCATACGGATGTCTGCGCAGCGTCGGATAGAATGAGCAAAAAGGCCTTGGCCTGCCGCAGCGCAGGCGGAATCTCTATGCCGTAGTCCGACCCGACCGGAATGCAGTCCGGCGCGATCCAGCAGGAAAAGCCTGCATGTTGAAGATACGTCCGGATGCGTTCCACTGTCGGTCTGTCTGCAGATTTGTAGCTTATGAAAACATCCATATACCGCTCTTCTTTCATCTCTCTGTCAGTATGGGATTATTTGCCGCGGAACAGAAGCGCATCGGAATAACCGCGCGGACCGATGACGGTATACGCCCAGGCGCTCAGCTTCTGCATCAGGTTGCCGAGTACGGTCTCGGCCTTGGTCGGCTCCTTCGGCGGCTCTTTCTGGCCGATCTTGATAAGGATTGCGTCCAGGCGCTGCTCGGCATGCTCCGTCTTATCCGGATCAACCACCGTTTCGGCGAGCATCGCGTCGCACTCCGCGATTGCCGCGGTCAGCTCCGCCGCGTCGTCTGCCGAAAGCGCCGTTGTGTCGATTTTACGCGCACGTTCAAGCGTACCGCGCAGCCATTTTGTGACGCGCGCGGTGTTGAACTGCGGATAACGGTCGGGATAGGTGTGCACGTCCATGAAATTGCTGTCCGTCAGCAGCTCCACGGCAAGGCCGATGATGACGTCGTTGCCGCCGGTGCTCTCATGGTTGCCCTCGTCGAAGTAGAACGTCGTCTCGCACAGATAGCCGCTCGAAGCGTCCACCTTGCGGTCGGGTGAGATATGATTGCCGCCGCAGGTGCAGTAGGTATTTTTCTGCTTGTAGTCTTCGGGCAGCGTCGCGTAGATCGGGCAGCTTGTCGCGCCCGCGGAGGTGGAATCAAGCTGGATCACGCCGTCCGCGTTGTAGTCCTGCCAGCCGTCGATCAGCGGATAGAAATAGTGGTCATAGTCGACCAGGTCGAACACATCGACGCCCTTGTCCTTGAGATACAGGATGTTATCCTTGGCATGCGTCTGCGCTTCGTGGAAGAATTCCAGCTCCGCGCGCAGCTTCTCGCGCGATCCGTCCGCAAGGTAGCGCTGATACAGCACGTCGTATTCCGACGACGGCGTGAGCGCCCACATGCAGGTGGAGTTGACCAGAATCGTGTTGCGCAGCGCGTCGACAGTGCGGTCGATGATGTTATGTGCCGTCTGCTTCGGCAGCAGGCGGATGGCAAGGTTCAGACCGAACGCCAGCGCTTTCTCGTCCTCGTCCTTGAAAATACCGGGGAACAGGTCGCGGTAGAGGGTGGTGTCCTGCTTTGTCAGGGAACTGCTGAAAATCTTGCCGATGATGTAGGAACCGTCGAGCGCGGGTACAATGTAGATCAGCCGGTTCAGATCGCGGGACAGCTCCTCACGATAGCGTGCGATCAACTCGTTGGCAATGCTGCCGCCCTGACTGATGGGCACAAGGTTGATCTTGTCATGCCCTGTCTCGCGTTTAATCAGCTGAATGAACGCAAACAGCTCGTCCGCCAGCTCCGATACGGACGCAAACGAATCGTAGGTGAAGAAATACAGGTGATCCTCGCCGGCAATTTCGGAGTACTTCTCCAGCGGAATCGTGCGGTAGATATAGTCCTTGCCTTCCTGCGTGCAGCGCGCAACGCTCATGGGATAGCGGATCACGTCGACGTCACGGATATGATTGCCTTCGTTGTCCTTGGCGTTGTTTTTCATCACGTCGGCCACAATGGACGCAACCGTTTTGGACAAGCCGACGTCCGCCTGCAGCACAAGCGAGAGCGTCAGCGGCAGAACCGCCTTGAGCGCATAGCGCACAATGTCCTTTGTCGACACGTCGATCAGCAGATCGCTTACAGGCTCGCCCTTCTTGTTGAGCACCACGTTGCCGTCGTCATCGCGCATGAACATCTGCGACTGAAACACGCCGGGAATCACGAGGCTCGGACAGTATTCGCAGTCGCCGCCGCACGCGGTCAGCACGCCTTCAGCCGTATCCGCCGCAAACGCGCTCACAGCCGTGCCGCACAGCAGCGTGAGCACCAGCAGCGCGCTGATTGCCTTACAGAAAAAACGTTTCATTTCCAATCCGCCTTTCGTTCTAACAATAGTAAAAAAATTTTACCACATCCTGCAAGGCTTGTCAATTCTGCGCGGGCATGATACAATGAAAAAAGAGGCAAAAATGAGGTGAACAGTTTGGAGATTCTCTATCAGGACAAGCGCATACTGGTGTGTATCAAGCCCTTCGGCGTGCTCGCAACGGATGAGGCGGGCGGCCTGCCGTCTCTTGTGCGCGCCGCACTCGGCGATCCGGCAGCTTGCGTGCGCACGGTACACCGGCTCGACCGCGTTGCGGGCGGCGTGACGGTGCTTGCGCGCTCGCGCGAAGCGGCGCGGCGGCTGGGCATACGCGTGCAGTCCCGCACGTTCCGCAAGGCGTATTTCGCCGTCGTCGAGGGTATTCCGCCCGAAAGCGGCACGATGCGCGATCTGCTCGCACGCGACCGGCAGACACGCAGAACTTTTGTGACCGATACGCCCGGCAGGGACGTGCGCGAGGCCGTGCTCGATTACCGCACGCTGCAGACGCATGACGGCTTTTCACTGGTGCATATTCTTCTGCACACCGGCCGCACGCATCAGATCCGCGCGCAGTTCTCCTCCCGCGGTTTTCCGCTTGCCGGAGATATAAAATACGGCGGACAGCCGATCCGCCCGGGCGAGATCGCGCTGTGGTCGTATGCGCTCGAATTCCCTCATCCGCAGACAGACGAGACCGTTTGTTTCACCGCACCGCCGCCGGATACCTTTCCATGGAACCTGTTCGCGGCAGATGCAGCGCTGTAAACCGATACGTTTCCCGACTATGTCTGCGGTACAGTGTTTTCTACTTGCCTTTTACCGCCCGATTTGTTATAATATATTATAGATCAAACAATAAAGAGGAGTTAGCCTATGCATTGGAGCGTGCTCGATGTTTTTCCGGTTGCACTGCTTGTTCTTTTTCTGATCGGCATCAAGCCCGTACACCCTTTCCGGGAATACAACGACTGCTATCTGTCCCGCGAAACCGGCTTGGCGCTTCGCGGCGTCTTTGCGTTGAGCGTCATTCTCCATCACTTGTCCCAAAACGTCCGGCATATCGGGTTGTTCGGCCGTTTTTACAATTCAGGGCCATTGGTTGTTACGGCTTTTTTCTTTTTATCCGGCTATGGTCTGATGCATTCCTATATGACGCAGCCAGCATACAGGCAGCATTTTCTGCGTCGCCGATTGCCAAAGATTCTGCTGCCGTTTGTTCTGCTGACCACAGTATTTGTGGGTTTCAGCGCTTTGAACGGCAGTCCGTACTCCCCGAAATCCCTGATTCTGGATTTCATTTACGGTATTCAAATTCTTCCGTATTCCTGGTATATCCTTTGTATCGCCGCATTTTATGTTCTGTTTTGCTTGCTTATGCATCTATGTAAAAACAAATATACGCTTGTTATCGCCGGAATGTTCGCCGGTTGCGTGGTTTATATTGCATTCTGTATATATATGCGATACGGGAGTTTTTGGTATAGAACTATACTTGTGCTCTTGCTCGGCATGATCTGGGCACTGTATGAAGCAAAAATTCTGCCTGTTATGCATCGTTTTTATTGGATCATCTCACCGCTGACATGGCTGCTCTTCGCAGCTTTGCTGTCTGTTCTGCTTCGTCAGACAGCCATAAAAAACCCGTGGATTTCCTTGTTGTACAACTTCGCTTTAACATCATCTTTTATGATTTCGATCCTGACTGTCACCATGAAATTCCGGGTCGGGAATCCTGTTTTGACTTTTCTCGGCAACAATTCTTTGGAAATATACCTTGTGCAGGGTTTTTTCATCACCGGTTTGCGCAGCAATCTGATCTATATTCAGAATGACTTCCTCTGGGTTCTGCTCTGCTTTTTCGGAAGCATTACAATAGGCAGCGCCGTGCATACGCTGAATACAGTGCTGTTCAAAAAAACCGTTTTTAACAAATAATCTGTATCATCGGAGGTACGTGATGCTATATCTTGGCATAGATCTGGGCACTTCGGCAGTCAAGCTCCTGCTTGTCGATGAGCACGGCGCGGTGCTGCGCACGGTGTCCGAGTCCTATCCCCTGTCCTTTCCCCATCCCGGCTGGAGCGAGCAGAATCCCGCCGACTGGTGGGATGCGTGCGTGCGCGGCATACACAAGCTGCTCGACGGCTTCGACGCCTCTGCCGTCGCCGGAATCGGCTGCGGCGGACAAATGCACGGTCTCGTCGCGCTCGACAGCGCAGACCGCGTACTGCGTCCGGCCATACTCTGGAATGACGGCCGCACGGCCGCCGAGGTCAACTATCTGAACGAAACGATCGGCCGGCAGACGTTATCCGACTGCACCGCAAATATCGCCTTTGCCGGTTTCACCGCACCGAAGCTGTTATGGATGCGCAGGAACGAGCCGGAGCTTTTCGCGCGGATCGACAAGATTATGCTGCCGAAAGACTATGTGCAGTATAAGCTGACGGGCGTGCATGCGTGCGACTATTCCGACGCGTCGGGTATGCTGCTTTTAGACGTACAGCACAAATGCTGGTCGAAGCAGATGCTCGATTTGTGCGGTCTGACTGAATCGCAGATGCCGCGTCTGTACGAGAGCGCCGACGTCACGGGCACACTGCTGCCCGAAACGGCCGCCCTGCTCGGCCTGCCGCAATCCGTCAAAGTTATCGCAGGCGCAGGAGACAATGCAGCCGCAGCCATCGGCACCGGCGCTGTGCACGACGGCGACTGCAACCTTTCCGTCGGCACGTCCGGTACGCTGTTCATCGCCAGCGACCGCTTTGCCGTCGATCCCCATAACGCGCTGCATGCGTTCGCACACGCGAGCGGCGGCTATCATCTGATGGGCTGCATGCTCTCGGCCGCTTCGTGCAACAAGTGGCTGTGCGAAGATATTCTGAAAACAGACGACTACGCCGCCGAACAGGCCGCGATCGATCCGCAAAAGCTCGGGCAGAACCGCGTGTTCTTCCTGCCCTATCTCATGGGCGAGCGCAGCCCCATCAACGATACCGACGCGCGCGGGACGTTCGTCGGACTGTCCATGGACTCGACGCGTGCCGACGTGGTGCAGAGCGTGCTCGAAGGCGTGGCGTTCGCGCTGCGCGATTCGCTTGAAGTGGCGCGTTCGCTCGGTCTGCCGATCACGCGCAGCAAGCTCTGCGGCGGCGGGGCGAAGTCTGCGCTCTGGCGCACGATTCTGGCGAATGTTCTGGGCGTGACGCTGGAGATTCCGCAGGCCGAAGAGGGACCGGGCTACGGCGGCGCCATGCTCGCCATGGTCGGCTGCGGACTGTATCCGTCCGTCCCGTCCTGCGCCGACGCGCTCGTGCGCGTGCGCGAAATCATCGAACCGGATGCGGCGCTCTGTGCGCTGTACGATGCGCGCTATGCGCAGTTCTCCGCCATCTATCCCGCCATGCGGGATTTGTTTAAAACACTGAAATAAGGAGTGGTTTACCATGCAGAATATTCCTGAAGTCAAACTCGGTCTTGTGGCCGTTTCGCGCGACTGTTTTCCGATCACACTGTCCGAAAGCCGCCGCGCCGCCATTGTGCGCGCATATGGTGAGGGTCTGTACGAATGTCTCGTCACGGTAGAAAACGAGGCGGATATGCTGCGTGCCGTACAGGATGTGACGGCCGCCGGCTGCAGCGCGCTGGTCGTGTTCCTGGGCAATTTCGGCCCTGAAACGCCCGAAACGCTGATCGCCAAAAACTTTGACGGCCCGTGCATGTTTGTTGCGGCGGCAGAGGGCGACGGCGACCTGATCAACGGCCGCGGCGACGCATACTGCGGCATGCTCAACTGCTCTTACAATCTCGGCATGCGCCGCATCCAGGCGCACATTCCCGCCTACCCTGTCGGCACGGCGGACGAGATTGCCGGCATGATCCGCGATTTCGTGCCCGTTGCGCGTGCGGTGCTGGGCGTGCAGAACCTGAAGATCATCACCTTCGGCCCGCGTCCGCAGGATTTCTTTGCCTGCAACGCGCCGATCAAGGGGCTGTATGAGCTGGGCGTCGAGATTGAGGAAAACTCCGAACTCGACCTGCTCGTTGCGTACAAAGCGCACGAAAACGATCCGCGCATTGCGTACATTTGCGCGGACATGGCTGCGGAGCTGGGCGAAGCGGGCAACAACTATCCCGCACTGCTGCCGCGCATGGCGCAGTTTGAGTTGACGCTGCTCGACTGGGCCGAGGAACATAAGGGCGCGCGCAAATACGTCGTCTTTGCCGACAAGTGCTGGCCGGCATTCCCGAAGGAATTCGGCTTTGAGCCGTGCTATGTCAATTCCCGTCTTGCGTCGCGCGGCATTCCCGTCGCGTGTGAGGTGGATATCTACGGCGCACTGTCCGAGTATATCGGCGCGTGCGTGTCCGGCGACGCCGTCACACTGCTGGACATCAACAACTCCGTGCCCGCTTCTCTGTATGAGCAGCAGATCGCGGGTAAATTTGACTATGCGCTGACCGATACCTTCATGGGCTTCCACTGCGGCAATACGCCCGCATGCAAGATGTGCGCCGACCGCGCAGTCAAGTATCAGCTCATTCAGCACCGTCTGCTTGAGCCGGCCGGGAGCGAGCCGGACTTCACGCGCGGCACGCTTGAAGGCGACATCGCGCCGGGTGACATCACGTTCTTCCGTCTGCAGTGTGACAGCGAGGGAAACCTTCGCAGCTACATCGCGCAGGGCGAAGTGCTGCCCGTGGCAACCGGCTCCTTTGGCGGCATCGGCGTATTCGCTATCTCCGAGATGGGACGTTTCTACCGCCATGTGCTGATCGAAAAGCGTTACCCGCACCACGGCGCGGTTGCCTTCGGCCACTACGGCAAGGCGCTCTTCGATACGTTCCGCTTCCTGGGCGTGGCAGATATCGCCTACAACCAGCCGAAATCTCTGCCCTATCCTACAGAGAACCCGTTTCATTAAGATGGAACCGCATCCGAATAAGGAGGAATCCGCATGAAAAAACTGCTGCCCCTGTTTCTGGCGCTGCTGTTTCTGCTGACGCTGCCCGTATCGGCGGCTGCCGGCAAGCTGACCGCGGAGGCCGAAACGAACGGCAAGACCGCTGTGGTCACGGTCAGCCTGAAAAATCCCGGTATCATCGCCACGCGCATTTTCGTCCGCTACGATTCCAAGGTGCTGCGGCTTGAGAAAGCCGAAAACGGCGAAATCTTCGCGCTCAACAAGGCCACATTCGGCAGAAACACCGCCGACAATCCGTACGTCCTGCTCTGGGACGACGGCATGCGCCGCGACAACATCACCACAAGCGGTACGCTCTGCACGCTGACTTTTGCGGTCACGGGCGGCACGGCGAACGGCAAAACGAACGTGCGCATCGCGCTCGATCAGGCGTCCACCTTCGACGTCAATCTCAAAGAAGTGACCGTTGAGGACTGCTCGGTGCTCGTCGACGTTCCGGTCGACAGCAACGCATCCACCACCGCATCCACCACCAAGGCGCCCGGCACAACGGCAGGCGCAGCCCAGACGCCCGGCACGGCCGCCGAGCGCACCACGCTGCCGACGCCGCCCGCAACAAAAGCGGGCACGACGCCTTCACAGCCGGCCAAAACAACCGCGCCGTCCGGCAAGACGTCTGTCACCGCGTCTGCCGCAACGACTGCCGCCGGGACGACCAAGGCCGGCGTGCCTGTGCAGACGACCGCCGCGCAGAGCGGCGCAGCGCAGACGACCGGTGCAGTGCAGACGACCGCCGCAGCATCCACCGTGCAGGAAGGCGGCGCGCAGACAAGCGCGGCAACCGTACCCGCCGCATCGGATGCTGCCGCTGTGAACGCGACCACACCGGACGGACAGCCGGAAACCGTGCCGGATCTGCTGACTGCCGCCGGCGAAACCGTGCCGCAGACTGATGCAAGCGGCACACAGACGCAGCCGGAAGTGCCGACCGAAGCTAAGTCCTCCGGCGCGAAATACCTATGGTTTCTGCTGGCGATCCCGGTCGCCGCCGTTGTGATCGTCCTGCTGCGCAAGAAGAAATAATCGATCTTCACGGTTTTTTGTGGGATAACGTTTTTGCCTTGATTCTGATTGTGTGCGCCTTTATGGCGCACGGCAAAAATCGTTTTACTGAAAACTCAAAACGCTATTGTTGTCATGAACGTTGACCGAAATAGGCCAAGT
>JAFSYM010000084.1 GCA_017450005.1 Clostridia bacterium | reverse complement strand
TAAGAAAACGTCCCCTTGTTTGTCATTGCGAGCGCCTTTATGGCGCGCGGCAATCCGTTCTCCTTCTTGTTCATTTATGCACTGCCGGGGTTACGGATCGCCGCGTCGCTTCGCTCCTCGCGATGACACCGCTCTTTACCGCCGACATCTGACCATCCCACAAAAATCCGTGATGAACCTTTTTATTTACGCAGAAGAACCTGTGCGGTGAACACATCGCCCTCGGTGTGCAGCGCCAGACGGCCGCCCTGCAGCAGCAACAGAGAGTGGGCAATGGACAGACCCAGACCGCTGCCGTCTGTGGTGCGTGCGCTGTCGGCACGGACAAAGCGCTCCATCAGCGCCTCGCCGGACAGCCGGATCGGCTGATCGGCACGGTTGCGGTAAATGACCGCCGCGCTGTCGCCGCGATCGAGCAGGGCGATCTGCACCTGGCTGCCTGCGGCCGCGTATTTGCAGATATTGTTCATCAGATTGTCGGCCACACGCCACAGCAGGTGCGCATCCGCCGCCGCAAACAACGGCTCGTCCGGCAGCACAAAACGCACCGTGATGCCCCGTTTTTGCAGCCGCTCCTCAAAGCCGGCCGCCGACTGCGTAATGAGCGCGCACAGATCGACCGCCTGCATCTGCGCCTGCACCTTGCCGGATGCGGCGTCGGAAACGTCGGTCAGGTCTTCGAGCAGTTTTTGCAGCCGCGCAGAGTGCCGGCGCAGCACGTCGAGATACTGCTTCCTGTCCGCGTCGGACAGATCGTCCTGCGAAAGGAGCTGCGCATAACTGATGATCGACGTCAGCGGCGTCTTGATGTCGTGCGACAGGTTGGTAATCAGCTCCGCTTTGAAGTTGCTGCTCTGGATGTACTCGTCCGCCGACGCGCTGATGCGCCGGACGATCGTGTCGATGTCCGCACCGTGCTGCGCAAGCGTTGCGTAATCCCGCTCGCGCTGCGCCCGGCCGGACAGATCGCCGCCGACAAACTGCGCCGTCTGCTCCGCAAGCGTGCGCGACTGGCGCAGCATGCGGTAAATGACCGGCAGCGTCACAGCCTTTTCAAGCAGCAGAAACAGGACGACCCAGCGTGTGTACGCATACATATACAGCGCGATGGCCGACGCTTTCACACACTGCATCACGACAAGATACACGATGGCGCGGCGTGTAAACGGAACACGCTCAAACCGCTTGAGTGAAAAAATGCCTCGCCAGCCGCTGCGGCGGACACTGTACAGAACGAGCAGCGTCAAAAACAGCCCCAGCGCAATCAGCGCCGTTGTACACAGACTGCGCTGCAGCAGACGGTATGCGCCCGTGCCGGAATGAATATAGCTGCGCAAGATGCTCTCCTCGCGGATCGTGCCGAGCTGCCGGGCAAAAAAGACAGCCGCAGGCAGCACGCAGCACAGATACAGATCCGGCGGCAGCGCGGCAAAAATTCCCCTCGGGCGCAGTGCGGACCCGGCTTCGCGCAGCGTGCAGCGCATGGCCAGCAGCGCAAACACTATGGCAACCGCACCGGCCACAACGCTGACCGCCCAGAACGTATCCTCCAGCGCAGCGCCCATCCACAGCAGATGCAGCGCACGGGAGAAATTATCGTCCGCGGTCAGGTCGCGGCACAGATAGCACTCAATCGTCACCTGCTGCGTGCGAAGCTGCGGCTTGTCTGCGCCGGAAAACATCGTCAGTTCAAACGTTTGCGTCTGATGCGCGCGAACCGGCGAATTGTCTGCGGTATCCAGAATCACATTGCCTGCGCTGTCGTATGCCGAAAAGCGGAAATTGCTGTTTTCCGGCCGCAGCGCCGCAGGACATTCCGGATGCGCTGCATCCGGGTTTTCAAAATAGCTGCGAAGCGGCTCGGCCAGAAGCTGCATGCAGGCGGCAAACTGGCCGAAAATCACCTCTTGCTCACGCGCGGAATCGCCCGGCGCGCTGCCGAATGTACGCTGCATGTGCCGCAGTGAACCTGCCGACATCGAAACACAGCAGAAAAAGACAGCCAAAAGCGCACAAAGCCGACGGCCCGCGCCTCTTTCCGCTGCCTTTCTCATACTCGTTACCTCTTTTCCATCTTATATCCGTGGCCGAAGCGCACGCGGATATACTCGGGCTGCGCGGGATCAAACTCGATCTTTTCACGCAGGTGCCGGATATGCACCGCCACGGTGTTTTCGGCGCCGTACGGTTCCTCGTTTTTGATGCGGCGAAAGATCTCCGCCAGCGGAAACACCTCGCCGATATGCGTCATGAACAGATGCAGAATATCATACTCGGTGCGCGTCAGATGCACTTCTTTGCCGTCGACCGTCACCGTGCGGCTGCGCGTGTCCATTTCGATGCGGCCGTTGCGCAGCACAGCGTCGCTCTGCGTCGTCTGCGGGCGGTCGTCGTACTGCCTGCGGCGAAGCTGCGAGCGCACACGGGCGAGCACCTCAAGCGTATCGAAGGGTTTGGTCACATAATCGTCGGCGCCGCAGTCGAGTCCGAGCACCTTGTCGGCATTCTCGCTCTTGGCCGTGAGCAGGATCACCGGAATGTTGCAGCCGGCCGCGCGCATCTGTGTGAGCGTTTCAAAACCGGACAGACCCGGCATCATCACGTCCATCAGCGCCAGATGCACCGGCTCTTTTGCGATCAGTGCAAGCACCTGCCTGCCGTTGTAAGCACTGAGCACCCGATACCCCTCGTGCTCGAGATGGATACGCAGACCTTCCACAATATCCTGCTCATCATCACAAACCAGAATCGTATACGTCTCTTTCATCGTTTTTTCCCCATCATTTTATCAATACCAGATCCAGCCGAACAGAAGAATCAGCACCAGCCACTGCCACCAGACGAGTTTAACCTGCATCGGGAACGTGGCGGAAACACCGTGTGTCGACACACGGAACGTCTGTGTTCCGCGGCGCACACGCGCGGAGGAATCGGCCCGCACGGTCATCTGCGACAGGTCGGTCACGTCGCGGTATGAGTCATCGTTGTAGTACACGCGCACGACAAGGCCGGAGAAGTCCGGCGCGGATTTATAGCGGAACACGCCGTGATCCGGCGTATGAATCACTTCCGCGCGCTCGGCCTCGACGCGCCTGACCTGCACGGTAAACGTCGTCTGCACGCCGTCATAGGTGAGCGTGACGGTCTGTGCGCCGGCCGTTTGCAGCACGGCGGGCGAAACGGAAACCTGCTGCGGATCGAGCCGCACCGCGCGTCCGCTCTTCATCCACGCATAGACGGACATGCCGTCCGTCCGCACGCTCTGGCCGACGAAATAAGTCGAGACCGGCACGGATACGACTTCCAGCCGATCCACCGCGTCCGGCAGCACGGTCACCTCTGTCGCACGGTTTCGCGTGTACGTCGTGCCGCCGACGGTGGTCTGCACGGATACGGTATATGTGCCTGATTCGCGCACAACCGCCTGCGTGAAAGGACGGCCCTGCGGATCGGTTACGGAATAGGTCAGCGCCGCGTATGACGCCGCCGGATCGCCGGAGCGGTCTTCGTACAGATCCTGCGCGCGCAGCGTCTGTCCCGCATACAGCGTCACATCCCTGGTTTGCAGAAACCGATCGAGCGCATCCTCGGAAACCGGCACCGTCACGCTCTGTGCGGGGAACGAACCGATCTGCACGCCGTCCGTAAACACGCCGCCCTGTCCTGTGCCGGTCGGTACATTGTCGCCGCCCAGGAAATCCGTGCGCCGCGTCGCGTCAAAGGTCATGTTGAAAACGCCCTCGGCCTGCGGATCGACCGCCGTGCCGTCGGCATGCGCCGCGACCGGAGGGAAGTTGACGGCGTCGAGCGAAATGCGCGTCGTGCCGTCGCTGTTTTCCGTGATGCGCACGCCGGGGTATGCCTCGCGCAGCGCCTGCTTCTGCGCATCGGTCAGGCAGAAATACTTCGACAGCGTTTCCGAGACCTGCGCGCGCTCAACCGGAACGCCCAGCGCACCCGAAATGCCGGTGAAGACAGCGCTCAGATCCATGTTCAGGTCGCCGATCGAACAGTAAGCGCCGGCTGCTCTCTCGCCCGGCTCGCTCATGCTTGCCGCATCCGGGTAGTCGGAAGATACCAGCGACAGATATGTTGTGTTCTTCTCGCCGACAGTGCCCTGCAGATTTTCTTCGTTAAACACGCCGATCGTATAGATCTGCACGCCGCTTTGCTTCATGCGCCCCGCCGCGGCAATCGCGCCGTTCGCCGTCGAAAGCGCGGACGAGTCCGCATCGTACATCCATCCGTAGGAACCGGGGCCGCCGTCCGTAAAGAGGATCGCCACACGCCGTTCGGCTGTCGATGCGTTCAGGATCGCCTCGGCCTGTGCCATCGCATCGTCGGAATAAGTCGGACCGTCCGCCGTCAGCGCGGCGAACACGTCGCACAGCTCGGCCTCGCAGTCCTTTGCCGAACGCAGCGCGCCGGCCGGCGTACCGTCGCCGGTGAGAATGTTGGCATAATACGGCAGTTCGTGCGTGCCGCGGGAAGCGCCGTTTTTCTTTTCAGGCGAGGAAAACTCCACAACGGCAATGCGGTGATCGGCCTCATACAGCGCCGCAAACTGCGCGACGGTCTTTGCAAACTGCGTCGCGGACGCGCGCAGCGCCTCCATAGCGCCGGTATAGAAAACATAGGTGCCGCCCTTGCCGTCGCCGGGGCGGATCAGTCGTTCCTCCTGATCCGGCTCAAGCTGCCCGTACCAGGTCGGCGTCTCGCCGGCCGGCGCCGTGTTGTGCACGAGGATATCCTCCTGCTTGTTGTAAAACTGGCCGTCAATCTCGATGCGGTGGACATAGCGGATGTAGTACGTCTTCGACCCGTCGATCTCGTCGGGCGGGACAGGCGTGCTCCTTTCCATACTGCCGGAAACGTCGAGCACCATCACAATGTCGGCTGCCGGCACCTTGCCCGTTTGGAATGCCTGCAGAGAAATCCGCACGTTGCCGTCCGGCTGCATTTCCGCCGTTTTAAAGCAAGAAAAGCCCGTGTTGTCCGCTGCAAACGCGGCAGGCAGCGCGGCAAGCACGCACAAAAGCGCAAGCAGCACTGCGGTCATTTTGGTAAACAGACGTGTTTTCATCTTCATTTCCTCACTTGATCCTTCGGATTTGATTGCCCCGCACCAGAAACGCCTGCTGCGCCATGGCAATCAGCGGGGCGTCATTCTGCGGCGAGTCTGTATAAAAGCTGTCGATCGTGCCGTCCGGACATGCGGCGCGGAACGCCTCGATCTTGCGCTCGCGCAGATTGAAATGCTCGATCTCGCAGGTTTGGCGGTTCATGCGTGTCGCCAGGCACTGCCGCACACCGAGCCTGCGGCAGACCTCGCGCATGGAGAAGTCCGGCGCGGCGGTGATGATCCAGTCGTCCTCACGCCGTATTTCGGCATAGAACGGCTTGATCTTGTGCATATGCGCGTCCCAGAAAACGCGCATATCCGCGTCGATGTCGGGGATCTGCCGCAGCTTCTCCTCCACCATCGGCGCATACGCGTGCAAAAACGCCTCGACCGTCACCTTGCCCCTCTTGTATTTTGCGAAGGCCTTCAATACCTCCGGCAACAGGCGCAGCAATCCCGGCTCACGCCGGATGTAAAACAGGAACAGGTCAAAGCAGCTTTCGCCGTCGTAAATCGTGTTGTCAAAATCATATACATTCATACAGAATAATTTTATCACATTATCGCATCAATTTCAATCATTTTGTATTGATTCAAATAAAAACGATCTTCACGGTTTTTTGTGGGATAACGTTTTTGCCTTGATTCTGATTGTGTGCGCCTTTATGGCGCACGGCAAAAAATCGTTTTACTGAAAACTCAAAACGCTATTGTTGTCATGAACATTGACCGAAATAGGCCAAGTAAAGGCTCCCTTGTGTAAAGGGAGCTGTCATGCGATAGCATGACTG
>JAFSYM010000083.1 GCA_017450005.1 Clostridia bacterium | reverse complement strand
TCATTGCGAGCGCCTTTATGGCGCGCGGCAATCCGTTCTCCTTCTTGTTCATTTATGCACTGCCGGGGTTACGGATCGCCGCGTCGCTTCGCTCCTCGCGATGACACCGCTCTTTACCGACATCTGACCATCCCACAAAAATCCGTGAAGAACCTTTCTTTTGAAAGATTACGATTGTCTTCTGATTTTTTAAAATTTGATTAAAATTTGAAAACATGTCTTGACATTTGCAAAAAAGTATGGTATATAATATTTGTGAATTGTTCGCCATAAGCTAAAAATTGATCGAAAAAGGATGTGGTTACGATGAACCAGATGCTTGAGGTGAAGCGGTGACTTTGGATTTGGTGCTTTACTGGAAGTCCGCTTGAGTGCCTCGACAGAGACAACAAAGAAACGAAGGTTTTACGGTCCTCTGCTTTATCAGGGATGGTGAAGAGCGGAGCCTTCCACCCGGAATGGCCGTCTATCTCGCGAAAAATATTCGATTATGGATTTATACGCTGAAATGGATGTTGCCTGCCCTCCGGGTTCAGGTGCGGCTCTCTGCGCCCTTTTTTGTGCGATTCAGCGTATTGTTGCTGGATCGTTTATTTTTTTGCCTTTCCGCCCATCAATATCAAATTACCATTCAGACAAGAGGTGAAAAATATGATCAGGTATGACACGATCATTCAGCACGTCCGCAAGAGCTATCCCGGCTTTACAGGACAGTACGCGGGTATTCCCGCAGCACGCAAGTTTGTGCTCGAGGGCAAGATCCTCACAGTCAAAACTGCGCGCGAGTTTACCGCTCTCGTTGAAGAACATGGCGTAATGGAGTGCCGCGCCATGATTGACGCGCTGGATACCGAAAAGTACAAATCCGGCACAACGGTATATATGCTGTGCGTTATTGCAAAGGGGAAGAAACAGATGCATGTACTCTATATGACCGACAGAATCACGGAGAGGTCGGCGATGATTCGTGCGTCGTTCATCCTGTCGCTCAGCGACATCCCCTTGTCGGCAGACCGGGACGTCTTGGCGAACCCGGATGACTTGCCGGATGCGGACGAATTCTCGCCGGAGCTGGAAGGCCTTGCGCCGCAGTCGCGCGCGTTCGTGACCCGGATCCGTCAGTCGGGCGAAACCGCCCCGAAGTCGGAGCACGCCGCATCGCGCGGCAAGATTCCGGTCAAGGACGTCAAGAAGGTCTATGAACTGTGCAAAGACTATCTGGACCCGGCAGTCCGTTCCGTTATCAGCGATCTGATGAGCGCAACCAGATTCCAGAACACCCGTGCAGAGCAGCGTGCGCGCATTCTGCTGAGCATCCAGACAATCTTTGAACAGGAGCGTGTGTCGAGCGAGGAATTGCGAGAGCAGCTGGATGCGAGCGTGTACGGCATGCAGGAAGTGAAGGACGCCGTATGCGAGTCCGTGACGGCCTGCGCACTCAGCGAGGGGGATTACAGTCTGCGCATTCTTCTCATCGGCCCGAAGGGTGTCGGCAAGGAGGAGATGGCGCTTGCGATCGCACGTGCGCGGCAGAAGCCGTATGCGGTGATTCCTTACGGCTGCTTCTCCTCGCTGCCGGATGCCGGCGGCTGTTCGAGCCTGTACGACGGCTCGAAGCCGGGCGCATTTGCCGAGGCGTTCTTTGAAGAAGGCACGACGGATATGACGCTGATTCTTTCGTCGATCGACACTGCGTCGGGCAAGCAGGACGAAAAGAACGGCGACCCGAATCAGATCCTGCAGGAGATGCTCAAGGGCAAGCTCTGCGACCAGTTTTTGGAGTGCCCGATCGACGTGTCCCATACATGGATGATCGCCATGGCCACCAACGAGGAGGACATTTCTCCCCAGATTCTGAGCGGCTTTGACCGCGTGTTCTACATCGAGCCGCTCTCGGACGAGTCGGACGAGCGGCTGTACATCACGCAGCACTTTCTGCTGCCGAGACTGCTGCGCATGTTCCGGCTGAATCCGGACAAAACCTACTTCTCCACGGCGCAGCTGCGGTACCTGCTGCGCGAGCTGTGCTACGATCAGGGCATGGATCGCATGGATAACTATCTGCGCAGTCTGCTGCTGTACATGGTGTCGCACCGGAAGAAGAAGCTGAAGACCGAGCAGATCGATCAGATCCTGCACAAGGACCGCATTCTGAGAAACCCTGCCGCGATCGTCTCGCGCAACATCACGTACTTCGATAAAACCGACCGCAAGATCGTGCGCAAATACATCGAGACGTGCGAATTCGGCACCGGAGACCGCAAGAAAAACGCACAGTGCATCGTGGACGGCCTGGCCGAACTGTTCCGCAACACCGTACCCATCACACCCTTTGATTACGCGGACTACATGGAGTGTCTGGACAAGTCCCACAGCGGTCTGCTCGAACCGAAGTTTGCCGGCGCGCGCATGATTTCGCGTCAGACAAACTCGAGAGGACACAGCGGCAAGAACGTGCTCTTTCACGGACCGCCCGGCGTGGGCAAAACCACACTCCTGCGCAGCGTTGCCAGAGCGGCGAACAATCTGCCGTTCCGCAAGATCGCCTGCAACGGCGTGAGCGAAGCTTCCTTTTTCAAAGGGACAGGCCATTCGTTCAAGGACGTGTCGTTCGGCAAGGTGCTTGAAACGCTCTGCTCGACCGGTCTGCATGCACTGATCCTGCTGGATGAGATTGACAAAATCGCCACGACGAGCGCTATGGCTGCGCTGCTGGATCTGCTGGACGAAAAGCGGTTCTACGACAATTATGCCGGTGTCTCCATCGACGTTTCGAGCGTCATTTTCTGCGCGTCGGCCAACGATATTTCGCGTGTGCCGCAGCCGCTGCTCGACCGTTTTGAGATCATCGAGCTGCCGGGGTATTCTTACGATCAGAAAGCCCTGATTCTGCGCGAGCATCTGCTGCCGGAAACACTGGCGGAATACGGCAATCCGGAGATCGAGTTCACACCGGAGGCGGAAACACTGCTGGTGAAGTACTGCAAAGGCGCCGGTGCGCGCGACCTGATGACCAACCTGCAGAAGGTCGTGGAGTCTGTGCTGCTCGAGCACGGAAACGCAAAGTATGTCGTGACGGCAGATGATCTGACACGGTATCTCGGACCCGTTCCGGTTGAGCATACCATGTCCACGAAACTGCGCCCCGGCCTCGCGCACGGTCTTGCCGTCGGCGGGTACGGCGGATTCGTGACGGATATCCTCATTGTACACAGCAAGCACGACAAGGTCACCGGACTTGTCGAGGGCTCCTGCCGCGAGTCCGTCGAAGTGGCCAGAACTGCGGCTGCAACGATCTGCGCCGCGTGTGAGGACGCGCCCTATCATATCCACTTCGGCGTCGGCCAGGCAGGCGTGCGCAAGGAAGGCAGCAGCGCCGGCGTCACGCTGGCGCTGGGTATGCTCAGCTGCGAGACGAACACGCCGATTGATCCGTACAGCGCGTTTACCGGCGAGCTCAGTCCGGCCGGGGACATCTGTGCGGTCGGCGGCGTTCCGGTTAAGATCCAGGCGGCCATCGACCAGGGATGCACAAGGGTGTTTATCCCGCGCGACAATTACAACAGTCTGCGGCAGGAGGATCTTGCGCACTTCGAGGCGCATCTGGAGGTGATCCCCGTCGACACGCTTGAGGACGTGTACAGTCGTGCGATGATCACATCGAAACAGGCAGTAAGCTGAACGATACGTTGTTCCGGGGCGCACATGCGCGTCGCTTCGTGCGCCCCGATTGACACGATACAGGAGGACAATAAAATGACAGAGCAAACTACAGTTGCCCGGATTGCCGCGCTGCTCGGCGCGGCGGAAGACGTGCAGGACGGCGCGCTTATGATAAACCGCGAGGAGTACGTGCTGACACTGTGCGAAACGGACGGCTTTCTGGAGGCGGAGCTGCTTTACAAGACGCCCTGTCCCCGCGATCAAATCGAAAAGGCCGCAAGGATTCTGGCCAGAAGAAACCATATGGCCCCGATTGCCGGCTTTTTTATGTGCGCCGACGGATTCTACGGGCAGAGACAGTCGTACTCCGTCCTGGAAGACAGCGCAAATATCGTTGCCGGTCTCTTGCAAATGGCGCACAGTGCGCTCAGCAGCGCCGTTTATCTGTAATGGAAGGAGTGAAAATATGGCACGCGTACAGAAGGTACAGTCGCGGGACACAGACGAAAACCGCGAAGCGATCGAGTCCGTACTGGCCGCAAACGGCTTTACGAACGATCGGGAAGACGAACGGGTATTTATGCGTAGTGACCTGACCAGAAGGATGCTGGTTACGGTCAAATCGGCGAGAATCAGCTTCCACGTCGGTTATTTCAGAAAGATCAAACACGCATCGGTGGATCATGCGTCCCGCATTCTTCTCCGACTCAACGACGTGCACCATCTCTCGTTCGGGCTGGACCCGTTGGACAATGAGGTGGTGCAGGACTATACGGTCATTCTGAGGGAAGCGCCGATCACCAGGGAAGCGTTCGAGGCGGTCTTCAAGCGTTTTCTGCACAATGCGGAACGCGGCACAGATCTGCTCAGAACCCATCTGCGTGCGTTTCTGGTCGGCCTGCTGGACGAGGAAGACAGCAGCGAATCGGCTTTTCAGCGTATGCTTCTTCCGCGTTTTGCTGCGGGCGATGATCTGTTCGACGTGGATGACCTGGACGACGATGACGACGATGACGATGACGGCTTCTTAGTCGTTGACAAAGACGATGACGTTGATGACGTTGACTGTGACGGCGTTGACGAAGACGTCGATGATGACGTTGATGATGATGACGACGGCGACGGCGGTGACTGGTACGGCGGCAACGGCAACCACGCCGGAAAGAGGAATCCGGCTTTCCGCCGCATTCCGCGCGATCAGACGTACTGGCTGAATATCGTCGACGGCGACGAGACATAAAAAATACGGTGATCCGGCACAGGATACCGTAAAGGAGAACCGGACAAAGGAGGTCAGACAATGCAATATCCGATGGCGGCCACAACTTTGCTGTACAGAAAGCAGCCGGACGGCAAATACCGTGTCAAGGACGTATACACAGGCAACAGCTGCACCATGACTCTGTCGCTCGTGCGGCTTTTGCGCCGGCTCGACGGCAAAACGGACCCCTACTCCGTTCCGACGGATCTGACGCAGGAAGATATCGACACATCTCTGCAGGATCTGGCTGAGATCGGATTTCTGCGCACGTCCCGTGTGTTTGAAAAATTCATCGGCACGTTCATTTACACGCTCTGGATACCCAAGATGACCAAAAAACTGCGCATTGCCGCACGGTACTATGATCGTATTCTCAAGTGTATCTGGCTGCCGGTTCTGGCGCTCGGCGTCTGGCTGTTCTTCTGCAAGAAAGATGACATGTTCGACGGATATTCTACGCTCGGTTTCATAACGGGCTGGATTGCAGCCATGACCGCAGGCATCTTTCTGCATGAACTTTCACATGCCATGGCGGCAGTTGCCTGCGGCGTGCGGGTGTTTGAAGGCGGTGTGCTGATTGAGTGCTTTATGCCGGGCGCATACGTCATGCTGGATGAGGAACACATCAGATGCCCGCGCGACAAGGTACATATTTATGCGGCGGGCATTCAGATGAATTATTTGCTGACGGGACTGGGACTGGTAATTACGGGTACGTTCGGCTCTCTCGGCGGATTCTGGATTACGTTTTCGATGATCAATCTGCTGCTGGCTGCACCGAATGCGCTTTTCATCTACGGACTCGATGGCTACAAGATTCTGGTCAATCTGCTGGGCAAAAAGGATGAGGGACTGTTTCCGCTCCTGCCCCGCAGTACGGCGCGCAAAACCGACCGCAGGACGCGTGCCGTTTCCATGACGGCGAACATCATGATCCTGATCTGGCAGATTGCGCTGCCGATTATACTGATTTGTAATGTGGCGGTGTTTTTTCAATGAGAATAAAAAAACTGTACGGGCGCTTCTCGTCGCCGCGCCGATTGTGTGCGCATGGATCTCTCTGGTGTGCTATCCGCGCTGGCTGATCCCGCTGGCGATCGCGCTGCTGTTTGCGGCGGTGATGCTGTATGGCGACCGGCGGGAGAACCTGTGGATGTTTGTACTGTCGGTTCCGGCGCTCATACCGGTCTGCATCCGCGCGATGCCCTATCTGGAGTATGTCTGGAGCTATGACAACTTTTTTGTGAACATGCTGATGTATGCCTTTGTGTTCTTTACTTTGATGAGCATACTGGTACTGATTCTGCAATATGTTACCCGTCTGATCTGGAAAAAACAGCGCACATGGTGATGCGCGATCAAGAAGGAGGTATCACGCAATGAGGCTGCGTGTGGTTTGCGGTTATGCAGTCGGCATGTTGGACAAAACCGTTGTGGAGTATCTGCAGCGGGACGACGTAAAGACCTGGCCGAGCGTGGCAGAAGTCGTCCGCGAGACGGGCGTCTCTCCGGCAAAGGAGCGCCGTGCACTCGGGGTGCTGGCACATCAGGCGTCCCTGTGGGAGAGCAGACGCCGGTCGGCGGAGCAGCTGCAGGATGATTGAGCGCAGCTGTCGCATTTCGCGAAGCGCGAAACAGTAAGTCAATAAAGAAACGGGCTGCGTTCCCTTTACGGGTTCGCAGTCCGTTTCTTTGCTGCAGACAGCAGATGTGCACGTAGAAGGCGCGGCGTAGGGGCGGCGTGCGCTACATACCTTGCGGGTACAATCAAGCGGAGTCTGTCATAGCAATGACACCGGGTTATTTTGGGTTGTTCGTTTCAGGTTTTGCCTGCGGTCTATTCTTCGTTGGCCTTGCGGATGTGCGCGTAGATCGGTTCGAGCCGTTTTTTCGTCAGCGGGAAGAGGGTGTACAGCACAAAGATCAGCGAATACACCACGGCCGGAATGATCGTGCACACGCGCAAAATGCCTTCGCTCACACCGGGCACGAATCCGGCGTTGGCCATGCGGTCTGCGCTGTAGCCGATCCTGCCCAGCAGCATCAGCCCGCCGTAGTCGGCGATGGTCTGTCCGAGCTTGCGGCAGAAGGTGTACACCGCGTAGATCGCGCTCTCGGCGTGCTCGCCGGTCACATATTGCTGGTAGTCAATTACGTCCGCGACGACCGCCCAGTTGGTGATGGACACGATACAGTAGCCGCAGCCGATCACGAACTGCATGGCAAGGAACAGCGCGGGATTGTCGGGCGAGGGGCGCAGCACGCACAGCAGGATTGACGCAATCGCCGCGACGAGCGAACCGGTCGTCGACAGCTCTTTCTTGCCGAAACGCCGCACGAGCCTGCCGGTCAGCGGCAGCATGATGACCGTGGGCAGATACTGCGCGACGGTACCCAGCGCGGACAGCGATGTATTGCAGAAATAGTTTTTATACAGGTACTGATTCAGCGAGGCGAACTGCAGCTGGCCGCTGATGAGAATGCCGGCCAGCGCGAGGATGACGAACGGACGGCTTTTGAGCATGCCGAGATACGTCTTTTTCGCGTTGAATTTTTCGTCCGGCAGCCGCACGCGTTCGCGCGTCGTTTTATAGCTGACAAGGTAGAACACGATCGCGCATGCCGCCATGACGGCGGAAAACAGGAACATGCCCCGGCCGTTTGCCACGTTGTATGTGCCGCCGGCGCCGTCGTCCACCTTGGAATATATCAGCATCGGCGCGAGCAGCATCGGTGCGGCGGCGCCGATCCCGGTGCCGATCGAGCGGAACGTCGACAGCAGCGTGCGTCCCTGCGGATCGTCTGTGATGACCGAGGCGAGCGAGCCGAACGGCACGTTGACGCCGGTGTACAGCATGCCGAAGAGGATGTACGTGCAGTAGGCGAACACCAGAATGAGCGCCTGACTTTGCGTGAAGCTGCGCACATTGATGAAGCACAGCATTTCGCTGATCGCCAGCGGGACGGCGAGCCACTTGAGATACGGGCGGAACTTGCCGTTCTTTCCCGGTCTGCGCGACGCGACGGCCGCACCCCAGAGCGGATCGTTGATGCAGTCCCACAGACGCGAGAACAGAAAGATGCGCGCGACTTTTTCGGTCGGAATGCGCAGCACGTCCGTATAGAATACCTTCAGAAACGACGAAATGTACGTCAGCGCGAACATGTTGCCCGCTTCGCCTGTCATGTAGCCTGCCGCTTCCTTGATGCCGATGTGATTCGGATGCAGCGCGGTTTGTACCGAATCTTCTTTTCTTTTCTTCATTCAATCGCCTCCGTCAAGCCAGATAAAAACGCGGATCAGATCAGTGCCTTCATAGAGAATGCCGCAGGCAACACCGCACACCGGATCGGCGTGGTGCTGCCTGTCGGATTGTTTTTATGATTTTTCCGGGGAACGAGCGAGATAGGCGTCGATCATGTCCGCATAACTGTCGTAAAACTGCGCGTCTTCACCGACGCCCGGCGAGGCACTGCGGATCCACGACGCGAGGAGCTTTGTCTGCGCGACGGCGCCCTGCGTCGAAGTGTGTTCCACATCGTAGTAGGACGTTTCGTCATCGAACCACTTGTCCTTGTCGCGCAGCAGATTCACGTCATAGAACGGGCAGCCGTACTGACGCGCGAGCTTTACATGCGCCTGCAGCAGACCGTCGCGGTCCGACCAGGAAATCACGCCCGTCGGATAAGCCGTTGTGATCAGATACACGCGAATCCCGTTCTCCTTGCAGAACTGCATAATCTTTTCGAGATAAACGAGGTTTTCTTCGGGAATATCGACCGGTTCCGGAGCGCTTTGCCGGTCGCCGGTTTTCCACCTGACATCGCGCCGCTGATCGATGGCTGCTTTTTCTCCCCAGTACCCTTTTCCGAAATACATACCTCTGTCCGGTTTGGCGGAAAAGCTGTGCAGGATCGAATACATCCCGGTGCGCATGACATAATAGAAGGACGGGAAAATCTCGTCGACTTTTGTATGTGTGCAATAGTACCGGATGCGTTCCATGCCGTGCAGCCGCTCCTCCAGGAGGAGTTCTCCCTCGACGGAGTCCGTTTTGTCTTCCCGCAGAATGCTGTTGTAGGACAGATCCAGAACGAGATTTTTGACGGGGTTGTCCTGCGCCACCTTGCGAATGATCGTATAGCGGCCTTCCATTGACAACAAACCGCTGGAGATGTTGAAACTGTTGCACGCCAGTTCCGCATCCATGACGAGCGGAATGAAACCCCAGACCGACTGCGAAGCGCCGCAGAACAAAAAGTCAATTTTGCCTTTTTCTTCTTCCAGTTGGGCATTGATATTGTTGTTTTCCGACCCGTTTTTGAGATAGACACAGACAACGGGCGAGCAGATCAGGGCGAAGATCAGCGTGAACAGCGCGACCTTGCATAAAGCTGTCTTAAAACTGCGCATACATGAATCCTCCTCCCGTGCCCTCGACACTTCCGCCAAGCAGCAGAAGTATCAACACAGCGCACAAATAAACGCCCCACCGCAGCACGACGGGCTTCTCATGCAGATAATCCCGCACGGACCGCTTGCGCTGAATCACGCTGACTGTAAACATCAAAGCCACCATCAGCGCAAGACACGGATAATCCAAACTGCCTTTCGGAGCCGGAAGAATGTCCCAAACACCGGTCGGAATGCGCATATTCCGGATCATGCTGCCGAAAAAACCGACGCCGTCGGAAAACGTGCCGACCTCCGGGAACACCTTGATCATCGTCACGAGACAGAACGTGCGCAGCACCTGAAACGCGTGCCACATCCGGCTGCTTTCCCGAATATGCAGAGCCGATTTTGCTTTGTCATACAGCGGCTCGAACAGCATGGAAAATATGATGAAAAAGCCGTTCAGTCCGCCCCACGCGATATACGCCCAACTTGCGCCGTGCCACAGACCGGTCAGAAACCAAACCAGCACCAGCGCTATGATGGCCGGCGTATTCTTGCCGATATGCTGTCCGAAACGCTTTTTGGCGCGCTTGCTGCTGTTTTGCGCAAAACGGGAAAGTGCGATCGGATAGTACAGATAGTCCTTGAACCATGCGCCCAGCGTGATGTGCCAGCGTCTCCAATACTCCGCAACGGATTTGGAAAAATACGGCCGCTCAAAGTTCTCCGCCATATCAATGCCCAGTATTTCACAGAACCCGCAGAAGATGTCCATATATCCGGAAAAATCCGCATAGATCTGCACACTGTACATGAAGGCGGCGCACAGAAGATTCAGACCGGAACTGTTGGTGTAGTTGGCAAATATATCCGAAAGATAGGGCGAGATCCTGTCCGCGACCACGGTTTTTTTCAGAAAACCCCAGACCATGCGCTGACAGCCGTAGGAGAAACGGTGATAATCAAAGGCGTGCTGTGCGAAAAGCTGGTCGGACAGATGATCGAACCGGTTGATCGGTCCCTGAATGATCTGCGGAAAGAAAGAAACAAAGAGCAGAAACCGGGCATAGTTTTTCTCGCTTTCGTACTTTTTCCAATACACATCCAGCAGATAGCCCGTGCTTTGGAACGTATAGAAAGAGATGCCGATCGGCGCGACCAGTCCGCGATACTCCGGGAAGAATCCCGGCGGGAGAAGCAAGAGCGAGCCGAGCGAGCAGATCTGCCGGTAAAGAAACACCGAATATTTGACCGCGACCAGAATGCCGAAAACCGCGATCAGTGTGCAGATCAGCAGCCGCTTCTTTTTGGACTGAAACTGTGCTTTGACCGCTTTTTTGGATGCCCGATCCTCGACGGCACGAACGGCCTGCCTTTGCTTTTCATCGATTTTGTTCATCTGACGCGCAGAGACGTAAATCAAAAGAGAGTCCGTCAGAATATAAAGAATATACTTCGCGCCGAAAGAAAGATAAAAAACGCAGCTCGCCGCAAGAAGCACGATCCACTGCGTTTTTTTCGGCACGACGTAATACAAAACAAGAACCGTTAATAAAAAGCAGATGAACGACAGGGTTAAGACCGACATGGTGTTCCTCCTTTACTGTTCATCCAAAATTGCGTTGATCATGTTTTCCAACGCGTCGACCGTATTGAAGTTTTCCGGAACAAGCCATCTGGGCGAAATATCAATATCGAACGCATCACGCAGTTCGGTGACCAGCGCCACGATCTCGAAAGAATCCAGTAGTTTGTCGTCGATAATCCGCTGCGCATGCTCAAAATCGCAGTCGTCGTTGAGCTCTTCCAATATATCCAGAATCGTTTCTCTGATGGTCATTTGCGTTTCTCTCCTTTATGATAATTGATCCAGTAGTTTTTTGCGGTCGATTTTTCCGTTGGGATTCAGAGGCATGGCGTCCAGCGGTATGGTTTTGTTCGGCAGCATGTACCGCGGCAGCATATCGCGCAGCGCTCTGGTTACGTCCCGCTTTTCGAGCGATTGACTGACGAAATACAGCACGATCCGATCCGATGGCGCATGGTACACGCAGCAGCAGTACCCCATTCCGCCGATCGACATTGCGGCTGCTTCAATATCTCCGAGTTCGATGCGGTTGCCCATGTGCTTGATCTGAAAATCCGAACGGGAAATAAAGTAATAATTGCCGTCCTCGCCGAGTCTTGCAAGATCGCCCGTGCGGCACATGCGCTCCGGAAACATGGAATTGAGCGGGTTGCGGCAGAATTTTTGCGGATCATCCATGCCGTAATACCCCAGCGCGATCGTCGGCCCGACGATGCAGACCTCGCCTTCGCGGGCGCTTCGGTCGCCGTCCAGAAGCAGTATTCTCGATCCGGGGAAGACCTTGCCTGTCGGCAGCGGATCTGTTTCGGCGGGAATCGCGGGCACTTCGTAGTACAGGCAGTTTCCGGCGGCTTCTGTCGTGCCGTAGAGGTTGACGAACCGGACGGCAGGCAGATGCTGCATCCAATTGCGCAGAATTTTGACCGGCATACTTTCGCCCACAAAGAAAATGCTGCGCAGCGATGCAGGTACGATTTCGTCTAGAACGCCGAAATTGGAGACAAGCGTCATGACGGAAGGTACCCATACGACCGTATTTACATGGTGACGGTTCATCTGCCCGATGAGTTCCATCGGGAAAGAAAACGCGCGTTTGTCAAATATATATGTGCTTGCGGCGCACAGCAAGGTCGAATACACGTCCTTAGTGGAAGCGTCAAAATAAAACGGCGTTTGGCTTCCGAAAACGATGCTGTCGTCCAGAGAAAACAGTTCCGCGAACCGTTCGATGAAATAAATCAGCGACGCGTGACTTTTGAGCACACATTTCGGTGTGCCCGTCGAGCCGGATGTGAAGATGGCATACAGAGGATCTGTCGTGCAGAAATCGGCGCGTATGCTGTCCAGAAGCGGTTCGTCCGCGTCGGCGCAGAGCGCCTGTGCGTAGGTAATCGCGGGTACATTTTCCGTCGGGACGGGTATGTCGTCCTGCGTGAGGATAATACCGGGATGCAACTGCTCCAGCATGGCATGCACGCGGCCGGCCGGCATATCGTCGCCGATCGGCACGTAAAAATTGCCGCTGTATACGACGCCCAGAAACAGAGCGATACTGATCGGAGATTGTGCGCAGATCACCGGAATCGGCTGATTGCGCAATGCGCAGGTAGAGGCGATATAACTGCCGATCCGCTTTGCATTATGTAAGAGCTGCGCAAACGTCAATGCTGTTTCTTCGGAGAAAAAAGCAGCTTTGTCCGGATGCGATACTGCAGCCCGCTCAAGATATTCCAATACGTTTTCGGTCATGATTCCACCGCCATATTATACAATAATAATATTGTAGCACACTGAATATAGAATTTCAACCTTTTTTTCTATTCGGAGAATGCGTGAAATTTAATGTGCGTGTGGTAATTTTTTCAAAAAAGGCTTGCTATTTCGGAAACGGCGTGGTATAATACACAGGATGATTTGTGAACGAATGAAGTTGTTCTCTGTCCTGCGGGCAGAGACTGTGTGAGAGTGGGGCGACCCGCTCTATTTTATGTTCATAATTCAATTTTCACATTCAGAAAAAAAGGAGGCGGCTGCATGGCAGCGAAAGGCAAGGGCGGCTCCACCGTTGCGGCGGTGCAGGCGCTGGCTGACCGGATTGCGGGCGAGCTGGGACTGCGCATCTGGGACATCACGTTCACCAAGGAGGGCGCAAGCTTTTATCTGCGCATCTTCATCGACAAGGACGGCGGCGTCGGCATCGAGGACTGCGAGCGTTTCAGCCGCGCGATCGACGAGCCGCTTGACGAGCTGGACCCGATCGAGCAGGGCTACTGCCTGGAGGTCTGTTCGCCCGGTATCGAGCGCGCGCTGACCAAACCCGCGCATTTCACGGCCTGTATCGGGCAGCGTGTGATGGTGCGCATGATCCGTCCGGTGGACGGCGAGCGCGACTTCAAAGGTGTGCTTGAGGACTACGACGGCGGCAGCATCACGGTGCGTCTCGACTCCGGCAGGGGTCTGACATTTACCAAAAAAGAGACCGGCTTTATCAAGCTGGACGATTTTGAAACAGCGGATTTCAACTGATACTTACAGAGAGGATGAACCGAAAAAAATGAATTCCGAATTTTTCATTGCATTGAGACTGCTTTCCAAGGAGAAGCATATCCAGCTTGAGGCGTTGTGCGAGGGCATCCAGAAGGCGATCGTGACTGCCGTCAAGCGCGACTTCAACAACAAGGACATCGTGTTCTGCGAGATCGACCCCGAAAAGGAAGAGATGCGCGTCTATGTGCGCAAGAACGTCGTATCCGAGATTTCCGATCCCGACTGCGACATCCTGCCCGAGGCGGCGCAGAAGTACAAATCCGGCGCTGTTCCCGGCGATATCGTCGAGATCCCGCTCGAGACGCGCGACGTCAGCCGCATTGCGGCCGACAAGGGCAAGCATGTGCTGCGCCAGGGCATCCGCGAGGCGGAGCACGGTCTGCTGCGCGAGGAGTTCCAGAGCAAAAACCAGGAGATCATCACCGTCAAGGTGCTGCGCATCGACCCCGAAACGGGCGACGCGATCGTGGAGATCGGCAAGTACGAGGAGATCCTGCCCAAGAGCGAGCAGATGCCGGAAGAGACGTTCCGCGAGGGCGACATCATCAAGGTCTTTGTCGTCGACGTCAAGGACATTGCGCATAAATATCCCAAGTGCACGCTGTCGAGAACCCATCCGGGTCTTGTGAAGCGTCTGTTTGAAAACGAGGTGCCCGAAATCACCGACGGTACCGTCGAGATCAAGGCTGTCTCCCGCGAGGCAGGCTCGCGCACCAAGATTGCCGTGTGCAGCAGCGACGAGAACGTCGACGCCGTGGGCGCGTGCATCGGCCCGCGCGGCGCGCGTGTGGGCAAGATCGTCGACCTGCTCGGTGGTGAAAAGATCGACATCATCCGTTACGACGAGGATCCGGCCGCGTTTGTGGCGGCAGCGCTCGCGCCCGCAGAGGTGATCGACGTCGAGCTCGATCCCGAAGTCGAGAACGTCTGCACGGTGATCGTCCCCGCCGGACAGCTTTCGCTGGCCATCGGCAACAAGGGACAGAACGCGCGCCTTGCCGCCAAGCTGACCGGCTGGAAGATCGACATCCGGCCGGATACGCAGGTCGATGCGCAGGAGGAGGCAGCCGAAGACGTGTCCGCCGGGACGGACGAAGCGGCGCAGGAGTCCGCAGAATAACGGAAAGGCGGCGGTGGAATGCAGCAGAGAAAAGTGCCCATGCGCAAGTGTACCGGCTGCGGGGAGATGTTTCCCAAGCGCGAGCTTGTGCGTGTGGTCAAAAGTCCGGAAGGCGAGATTTCGCTCGACCTGACCGGCAAGAAGTCCGGCCGCGGGGCGTACGTCTGCCGCAGACTGGCGTGTCTGCAGGCGGCTCGCAAGGCCAGACGTCTTGAGCGTGCGTTCGCGTGTGCGATCCCCGACACGGTGTACGACGAGATGGAAAAGGAGCTGATCGCCGATGATGCAGGATAAATTCCTGTCGCTGCTGGGTATGTGCCGTGCGGCCGGTCGGCTCGGATGGGGACACGACGCGTGCATGGCGTCTGTCACGCAGGGTACGGCAAAGATCTGCCTGCTCAGCGCGGACGCATCCGATCGGCTGCGGCGTTCTTTTCACCGCGCCGCACAGGACAGAGTGCCCGTCCTGGACACACGCTACACCATGCAGGACTTTGCCGCCGCGACCGGCGGTCTGCGCGCAGGCGTGCTGACCACCGAGGATGCGGGGTTTGCCGCAAAACTCGCCGCGCTTTATACTATGACGACATAAGGGAGGACTGAAGCGTATGATCAATAAATACAGAGTGCATGAAGTCGCCAAGGATTTCAATATTAAAAGTAATATCGTGCTGGAGCTTCTGGCAAAATATTTCCCCGACCAGAAAAAACACATGACCGCGCTCGAGGAGACGGAGCTGGACGTGATTTTCGAGACGTTCACGCAGCAGCATCAGGTCGACAGCTTTGACGAATACTTCGCGCTGCAGAATGAAAAGCGTCCGGAGGATGAATCCAAGGCACAGCCGCAGGAAGACGCGCAGACCGGGACGCAGGCCGCGAAGCCGGAAACAGCTGCGCCGCAAAAGGCTGCCGCGCCGCAGAAGGACGGACGAAACGCGCCTGCCGCGCAGGGCGGCAAAAAGCCGGCGCAGCAGCCGCAGCAGACGCCGAAGAAAAAGCCGAAGGACGACAACCGTAAGCCGCAGGCCAGAACGAAGGGCGAATCCCGCACTGTGGACACGCGCGGCGGCGGCAACGTCAATCTGGACAAATACGACGAGAGATACGAGACCATCGCGCCGACCGGACGCACCATGCAGAGCGACCACACGCAGGGCAAGCAGAAGATCAAGCAGAAGTCGCAGCAGTACCGCAAGGGCGGCGGCCGTTCACGCAAGGAGACCGAGGCGGAGCGTCTCAGACGCATTGCCGCCGAGCGCGCCAAGAAGCCGCAGCTTGTCATCAAGGTGCCCGAGCAGCTCACAGTCGGAGAATTGGCCGCCATGCTCAAGCGCACAGCGGCGGAGGTCATCAAAAAGATGTTCACCGAGCTTGGTATGATGGCGACGGTCAATGAAGTGATCGACTTTGATACGGCCGAGCTGATTGCGACCGAAATGGGCGCGAAGGTCGAGAAGGAAGTCGTCGTCACGATCGAGGAACGCATCATCGACGACAGCGAGGACGACGAGAGCGTCCTGCAGCCACGCGATCCGGTCGTGGTCGTCATGGGCCACGTCGACCACGGCAAGACCTCGATCCTCGACGCGATCCGCAACACGTCCGTCACATCCACCGAGGCCGGCGGCATCACGCAGCACATCGGCGCATACCGCGTCTCGCTGGACGGTCAGTATATCACGTTCCTCGACACGCCCGGTCACGCGGCGTTCACCTCTATGCGCGCCCGCGGCGCCATGGCGACGGACATCGCCGTGCTGGTCGTTGCGGCCGACGACGGCATCATGCCGCAGACGATCGAGGCGATCAACCATGCCAAGGCGGCAGGCGTTTCGATCATCGTTGCGATCAACAAGATGGATAAGGAAGGCGCGACGGTCGACCGCATTATGCAGCAGCTGACCGAGTACGAGCTGGTTCCCGAAGAGTGGGGCGGCGACACGATCTGCGTGCCCGTCTCCGCCAAGACACATATGAATATCGACAAGCTCCTGGAGTCCATTCTGCTTGTGGCGGAAATGCAGGAGCTCAAGGCCAACCCCAACCGTGCCGCGCGCGGCGTCGTGATCGAAGCGCGTCTGGACAAGGGCAGAGGCCCTGTGGCCACGCTGCTGGTGCAGAACGGCACGCTCAAGAGCGGCGACGTCATCGTGGCGGGTTCCTCCGTGGGACGTGTGCGTGTGATGACCGACGACCGCGGCCGCACCGTCAAGAAGGCAGGCCCCAGCGTACCGGTTGAGATCACCGGTCTTGCGGACGTGCCGCAGGCGGGCGATACGTTCGACGCTGTTTCCGACGAGCGTCTGGCGCGCGAGCTGGTCGAGCAGAGAAAGCAGCAGGCCAAGGAAGAGCAGTTCAAGCAGTTTGAAAAGGTCACGCTCGACACGCTGTTCGATTCGCTGCAGGCCGGTACGCTCAAGGAGCTGAACATCATCGTCAAGGCCGACGTGCAGGGCAGCGCCGAGGCGGTCAAGCAGAGCCTTGAAAAGCTCTCCAACGAGGAAGTGCGTGTGCGCATCATCCATACCGGCGTCGGCGCGATCAACGAGTCCGACGTCATGCTGGCCGCCGCGTCCAACGCGATCATCGTCGGCTTCAACGTGCGTCCCGATCCCGTTGCCGCGCTCAACGCGGAAAAAGACGGCGTCGAGATGCGCATGTACCGCATCATCTACGACTGCATCGAGGAGATCGAGGCAGCCATCAAGGGCATGCTTGCGCCGAAGTACCGCGAGGTCGAGCTCGGCCGCGCCGAGATCCGTCAGGTCGTGCACATTTCGTCCGTCGGCAACATCGCCGGCTGCTACGTCCAGAGCGGCAAAATCACCAGAAACAGCAAGATCCGCCTTGTGCGCGACGGTATCGTCATTACCGAGGACGAGATCGCCTCTCTGCGCCGCTTCAAGGACGACGTCAAGGAAGTGCGCGAGGGGTACGAGTGCGGTATCGGCCTGAGCAAATACAACGACATCAAGGAAGGCGACATCTTCGAGGCGTATATCATCGAAGAGTATCGCGACTAAACAGAGGGCAATACTATGGCAGGACACAGAACAGACCGCGTTTCCGAGGATATCCGGCGGGAAATTATGGCGATCGTGCGGGAGCTGAAAGACCCGCGCGTGCAGGATAAGCTGCTGACTGTCGCCCGTGTGGAGGTCAGCGCCGACGCTTCCTTTGCCAAGGTGTATATCAGCGCGATGGAGGGAATCGAGGTTGCCAAAACCGCCGTCAAGGCGCTCAAGAACGCGACGGGCTATATCCGCCGTCAGGTGGGGCAGAACCTGCATCTGCGCAAGACGCCGGAGCTCAAGTTTGTGGCGGACGATTCCATTGCCCACGGCATGGACATCGTGCGGATCATGAACGAGCTGCACACGGACAATGATGAAGAAGGGTGATCCGGATGAAAATCACACCGACCGAAACCATAGAACTGCTGCGCGCGCAGGATGATATCCTGATTCTTTGCCACGCGCACCCCGACGGCGATACGCTCGGCAGCGCGTATGCGCTCAGCCGTGCGCTGCGCTCGATGGGCAAGCGCGCCGCCGTGCTGTGCGAGGACCCGATCCCGAAGGTGTTTGCTTTCGTGGCGGCAGACGAGCCGAAGGCGGACTTTGAGCCGCAGTTCGTCGTTGCGGTGGACATCGCGACCGTCAAGCTGATGGGCGACTGTGTGGGCGAGCGTTTCGGCGCGCGCGTCGATCTGTGCATCGACCACCACGGCACCAACAGCCTGTACGCCGCGCGCGTCCTGCTCGACGACACGGCGGCAGCGGCGTGCGAGATCATCTTCCGTCTGTTGCGGGAGATGAAAATCGAGATCACACCCGCGATTGCGGACTGCCTGTATCTCGGCCTGTCGACCGACACGGGGTGCTTCCGCTACTCCAACGTCACGTCGGCCACACTGCGCGCCGCCGCGGATCTGATCGACCTCGGCGCGGATTTCACACGGATCAACCGCGAGGTGTTCGAGACAAAGAGCCGCGCGTTTGCCGCGCTCGAGCGCATGGCGCTGTGCAGCGTCGAGACGCATTTCGGCGGCCTGTACGCGACTGTGACCGTGACGCAGGACATGTTCCGCGAGAGCGGTGCGGGGGAGGACGAGTTCGACCGGATTGCCGCAATCCCGCGCCAGATCGAGGGCGTGCTGGTCGGCGCGGCCGTCCGCGAGCAGAAGAACGGCACATACAAAGTGTCCGTGCGCACGAATCCGCCCATGAACGCGGCGGACATCTGCATGCGCATGAACGGCGGCGGCCATCCCGCCGCAGCCGGATGCACGCTCGAGGGCACGCTCGAGGAAAGCAAAAAAACGCTCCTGACCGTCGTCGGCGACGAGCTGCGCCGGGCAGGAAAAATATAAAAAGAAAAGCTGCCGAAGTGTTTTTTCGGCAGTTTCTTTTCACTTCCCGCGAGCGTGCAAACGGCAATTATCCGGAAATCACATCGGCGACGTCGTGCAGGGAACGCATAGATGCGTGCCGCTCCTACGCCGCACCTTCTATGCGCGCATCTACAATCTAACATCTAATATCTACCATCTAATTGCATTGCGAGCGCAGCGAAGCAATCCGTTCTTCGGGAGCAGGTAGATTTATGGACGCGAGGGGTACGGATTGCTTCGTCGCTAAAGCTCCTCGCAATGACAAGAGGGTGTCATTCCGAGCGCGAAGCGCGTGGGAATCTCAATAAGAAGTCGGTACCGGTATCGTAACAAAACACACGGGCGGCAGAGTGCCGCCCCTACGACCGAAAAACCACGCTTTCCGTTATATATCAACGTTCCCGCGTAGGGGCGGATCATATCCGCCCGCCGTTCCGGCGCAATGCCGGTCGATTCCGTTTTCTCTTACGAAAATGAACCTGTCATTGCGAGCGCAGCGAAGCAATCCGTTCTTCGGGAGCAGGTAGATTTATGGACGCGAGGGGTACGGATTGCTTCGTCGCTAAAGTTCCTCGCAATGACAAGAGGGTGTCATTCCGAGCGCGAAGCGCGTGGGAATCTCAATAAGAAGTCGGTACCGGTATCGTAACAAAACGCACGGGCGGCAGAGTGCCGCCCCTACGACCGAAAGGCCACGATTTCCGTTATACATCAACGTTTCCGCGCAGGGGCGGATCATATCCGCCCGCCGAATCGACGCAATGCCGGTCGATTTCGTTTTCTCTTATGTAAATGAGCCTGTCATTGCGAGCGCAGCGAAGCAATCCGTTCTCTTTTACGCGCTCCCGGGATACGGATCGCGTCGCTTCGCTCGCGATGACGCCGGTGGTTATGCAGCCTTTTCGCCGGACACCCAATGTCAACCATTTGTCAAGTCATAAGCCAAACAGCAAACAATCCCTCAGTCATGCTTACGCATGACAGCTCCCTTTACACAAGGGAGCCTGATTGCATCCAAAAAAGGAGGACGTATTATGAAAAAGTTATGGAAACGCACACTGTCGATGCTGCTGGTCGTCATTATGGTCGGTGGTCTTGCTCCGCTGGGTGCGCTGGCGGAAATGGACTGGCCGACGCTGCCGGATGGGTATGTTTCGGAGAAGGCGGCAAACGGACTGTCTGTGCTGCACAAAGGTTTTGCAGCGGCGTCTGACTTTTTCACATCCTTGCGGCTGACCGCTTCGGCAGAAAGCTATTTCGGCACATTCGGTTCCAATATCCAATGGCAGCTAGACACGGACACCGGCATTTTGCGCATCACTGGCACGGGTGCGATGCCGGGTATTCATAATAACGGTCTTAGCCCTAACGTGGCTATTCCGTGGTACGAATATCGTTCTTATATTCATTCCGTAACCATTGCCTACGGGATAACAAGTATCGGCGATGATGCATTCTATGGTTGTACAAGTCTAATAAGCGTCAAAATACCAAACAGTGTGATAAAAATCGGTGATTTTGCATTCAACAGTTGCACAAGTCTCATAAATGTTACAATCCCTGATAGCGTAACAAGCATTGGCGCTTGGGCATTCCATTATTGTACGAGACTGACAAACATCATAATTCCGAATACCGTAACAAGCATCGATAGTCACGCATTTTACGCTTGCCACAGTTTGGAGAGTATAACAATCGGGAGTGGTGTAACAAGTATCGGTGAGAGTGCTTTTAGTTCCTGTATCAACCTCGCAAGCGTCATAATTCCGAACAACGTGACGAGTATCGGTGAGGCTGCATTTTACAGTTGTACAAACTTGAAGAGCATAACAATCGGGAACGGTGTCACAAGCATTGGCGAGTATGCTTTTGCCAGTATAGGATTGAATATGATTTCGGTTCATTTGGGCAATCTCAACTATAGCAGTGATGAAAACGGCGTTTTATATAATAAAACAAAAACGGAGTTGATCCAATATCCGGTTGGCAATCCCCGCAACGTATTTACGATTCCGAGCAGTGTTACATCCATTGGTTTTCAAGCATTCAGCGGCTGCAATAGCTTAACAAGCGTTACGATTCCAAACGGTGTGACAAACATTGGCGAGAAAGCGTTTTCAGGCTGCCAAAACCTTATCATTTTTACCATCCCTGAAAGCGTAACAAATATCGGTGATTATGCATTCAAAAACTGCTACAGCCTAACAAACGTCACAATTCCAAACGGTGTGACAAGCATTGGTGAGGGTGTATTCAGTTTCTCCGGTTTGACGGATGTCACAATCCAAAAGGGTGTGATTAATATCGGAAATGGTGCATTTTCTCACTGCAGGGAATTAAAGAGTATTACGATACCAAACGGTGTGACAAGCATTGGTGAGGGTGCATTCAGTTTCTCCGGTTTGACGGATGTCACAATCCAAAAGGGTGTGATTAATATCGGAAATGGTGCATTTTCTCACTGCAGGGAATTAAAGAGTATTATGATACCAAACAGTGTGACGAGTATTGGCGAGGACGCGTTCCGGTACTGCGAAAGACTCGTAAGTGTTATTATCCCTGAAAGCGTTACAACCATTGGAATATGTGCATTCGGTGCATGTACAAACCTAAATGCAATTACGGTTCATCCAAACAATCCCAACTACAGCAGTGATGATGACGGGGTTTTATATAATAAAACCAAAACGGAGCTAATCCAATATCCAATCGGCAATTTGCGCACAGCATTTACAGTGCCAAACAGCGTGGAGCGTATCACAGATTGGGCTTTTTTCATTTGTAAGAATCTTGTCAGTATAACGATTGGCAAAGGTGTGACGCACATCGGCAAATATGCTTTCAGCGAATGTACGTGTTTGACCATCGTAATATTTAGAAATCTCAGAATGAGCATCTACAGCTATGCATTTAGTAATTGCATAGGTCTGACAGACGTCTACTATGTCGGCAGTAAGGAGCAATGGCAAAAATCTGTTTCCCTTTACAGTTATGCAGGAAAGATAAATTCCGTTATGATTCACTATAACAGCACAGGACCTGCTCTCTCCACACGCGATGCGTCGGTATTGTGGAAACCGGAAAAACTGTTTTCCCGCGATTCGAGTGTCTACGACCCGGAGCTTGCCTATGTTGCGGGCTGGCTGTGCGATCAGTCTGAAGCGGAAACAGACGGCGACGTCGGCAAAGGCGAACAAAAAATGCGCGCCGCCTTCGACGCGCTCGGCTTCGATGCAAACAATCAAGATGTGTGGTATTACGGCGATACGCTTTGCTTCGGCGTAGCCAGCTCGGAAAAAGACCGTTTGCTGGTCATTGTGCTGCGCGGGACACAATCAGACGAAGAGGCGATCAATGATTTTACCTGCGGTGCAAACAAAGAAATGTGGGGGTTCCACGCCTACGATTACCCGTTTGACTTTTATAAAAAGGTTCGTGATTATTTAATCACAAGGTATATTCCACAGCACACCTATTTAGAAGCCGCTCCGATCAAGGTGCTCATCACCGGCCACTCGCTCGGCGGCGCCGGCGCGAACCTTCTGGCATTCGATATGATCAAACATACAACGCTGAAGCAAGGCAACACATGGTACGAGGACGTTCTGTTGCCGGAAAACATCTATTGCTACACGTTCGGCGCACTCGATTCCATCAACGATCTGTACGAAGACGGTTCCGTCATCTGGTGGCTTCCTGTCGAAAGCGGATATAAAAACATTCACAATATTTACAATCTCAAAGATACGTTCGGCAAATACGGCGTATATCCTTTAAAAGTCAACCACATCGGCGAGATCGTCAAAAAAATCGGACAGATGCATTTTTTCTCAAAAGATTACGGAGTGGATGCATGGGAATACAAGGAGTATTCAATCGGCTCCCCTCACGTCCGTGTTCAGATACCGGAACCGACGAATACCACAAACCACAATATGCCGACCTATCTGGATGCCATTTACTATGATACCATCGGCAAGGCAAGCATACCGTCAGATATCCACAACACTTCGAACCGTAAGGGAATCGTTGTGGCATGTCCGGTGGATGTGGAGATTTTCGAAAATGGCGTCCTTGTCGGCAGAACAAACAGGAATGTGATCGATCAGACTGTAACGACAATTCCGCTTGCGATCATAGACGATGTCAAGTACATTTCTCTGGAAAACAATCGGGACTACCGCGTCATTTTCCGCGCGTTTGACGAAGGCGAAATGTCCTACACGGTTTACGAGAATGGTCTGACGCATCCAAATGATGCCGCCGTCTTCCGGGACGTTGCGCTGACAGAAGGCAAAACAATGGCCTCCGAAATCGGCAAAGCGGAACCGGTCGAGGACGTCAGGCTTTACGTCACGAACGAAGCGGGCGAAAAGACCGCCGAAATCCTGCCCGACGGTTCCGAAAGAGAGATCAACGCTCTGCGCATCGCCGCGCCTGAAGCCGCGACGTACAAAAAACCGTTCACGGTTTCAGCGCAGATCGGCAGTCTGCCCGTCGGCGCGCGCGTCGAATGGACGGCAAACAACGCAAAGGTACAGCTTACGCCCGCCGCGGACGGTAAATCGTGCACGGTCAAATCCGCATCCAAAGGAACCATCATGCTGACAGCAACCGTTTACGATACGGACGGCGAAACGCTGGCGAAGGAAAGTGCGAGCGTCACCGTCAAGTACGCCTGGTGGCAGTGGCTGATCCGCATTTTCCTGCTTGGATTCATATGGTATTAAAACTTGAAATGGTAAGGACTTTTTTATGAACAGCACAGACACCATTGCCGCCATTGCGACGGCGCAGGCTGCGGGCGGGATCGGCATCGTCCGCATTTCGGGCAGCGACTCGGTCGCGATTGCGGAAAAGATTTTCGTGCCCGTCAGCGGCGCAAAACTGACGCGCTCGAAGGGCTACCGCGCCTATTTCGGCCGTGTGACCGATGCGGGCGAGGCAATCGACGAGGCGGTCTGCCTTATTTTCCGCGCGCCGCACAGCTACACGGGCGAGGACGTGGCGGAGATTTCCTGCCACGGCGGCTTGTACATCACGCGCCGCGTATTGCAGGCGGCGCTCGATGCCGGTGCGCGTCCGGCCGAAGCGGGCGAGTTTACCAAACGCGCGTTTCTGAACGGCAAGCTCGATTTATCGCAGGCCGAGGCCGTGATGAACATGGTTTCCGCCCAGGGCGCGCAGGCGGCCAAGGCTGCGCTGTGTGCGCTCGACGGCGCGCTCAGCCAGAAAATACACGCTGTGGCGCAGGACGTCGTCGGCGCCGCAGCCGCCATTGCCGCGTGGGTCGATTATCCGGACGAGGACATCGAGGCCGTGCACCTTGACAAGCTGCGCGCAACCTTTACCGCGGCACGCGGGGAGCTGTGCGCACTGCTCGCACGCTTTGAAGCGGGACAGGCTGTGACCGAGGGCGTCGACACCGTGATCGTCGGCCGGCCGAACGTCGGCAAATCCACGCTGATGAATCTGCTGTCCGGCACGGAAAAGTCGATCGTGACGCACATCCCCGGCACGACGCGCGACGTCGTGGAGCAGACTGTGCGTCTGGGCGACGTTGTGCTGCACCTGTCCGATACGGCAGGTCTGCGTGAGACGGACAACCCGGTCGAGCGGATCGGCGTGGAACGCGCCAAACAAAAAATGGAGCGCGCCGTGCTGACGCTGGCGGTGCTGGACGGCTCTGTGCCGCTGACCGAAGAGGACATAGAGCTGCTGCGCTCGTGCGCCGGCAAGCTCTGCATCGCCGTGCTCAACAAGGCGGATCAGGGCGAGGCAGTGCGTGAAGCGGATGTACGGCAGTATGTGCCGCACGTCGTGCGCCTGAGCGCCAAGCGCGGCGACGGATACGACGCGCTGTGCTATGCCGTGACGCGCGTACTCGGTACGGCGGATTTCGATCCGTCTGCGGCCATGCTCGCCAACGCCCGCCAGCGCGACTGCTGCCGGCGCGCGGCGGAGCATCTCGCCGAGGCGATTGCCGCGATCGACGCGGGTCTGACGCTCGATGCGGTGAACGTCTGCGCGGACTGCTGCATCGACGCGCTGCTGGAGCTGACCGGCGAGAAGGCGGCCGATGCGGTGGTGCAGGAAGTGTTCTCGCGTTTCTGCGTCGGGAAATAAAATCCGTGATAGATATAGTATAAAAACTTTCTGCAAATGCCGTGTGCGCATATTTTACGAAAAACTGTTGACTTTATCATGACAGTATGGTAAAATGCTACTTGCATCAAATAAGTTTGGAGGAAAGATCTATGAAAAAAATCCTTTGTGCGCTGCTTGCGGCAGCGATGCTGTTCAGTCTCTGCGCCTGCGGTGCAGGCGGTACGAAACCGGCTGACGGAACCAAACCCGCCGAGGATGCGGCGGACGCGGCGGACGCCCAGTATGTATTCCTGGAGGAAGACCTGGGCACCGAAACCTACGCGATCGGCTTCCGCATGGAGGATCAGGAGCTGGCCGACACAGTCAGCGGCGCGGTCAAGGCGCTCGTGGTCAACGGCACGTTTGACAAGATCGCCAGCAAGCCCGAATACGCGGACATCAAGGATTTCCTTTGCCTGAAGGCGGAGGACTTCGCGGACGAGACGCTGCCGGAGCCCGGTTCCGGTGACAGCAGCTTCACGTTCAAGCAGGGCTATGACCAGGATTATCCGCCCTATGCCTATATGCAGGACGACGGCACCTACGGCGGCTTCGACATCGACGTCTGCAAGGCCGTGTGCGAATACCTCGGCTGGGGTTATGAGGGCGTTCCCTTTAACTGGGACTTCAAGGATCAGGAACTGAATGCCAAGAGCTGCGACTGCATCTGGTCCGGCATGACGAAGGAAGGCCGCGAGGACAAGTATGCGTGGGGCATCACCTACTCCAACAACACGCAGGGCATCCTGGTTTCCGTCGATTCCGACATTGATACGCTGGCCGACCTTGCGGGTAAGGTTGTGGGCGTGCAGATCGGCACTTCCGCCGCAGAAATGCTCGAAGGCGATCAGAAGGCGCTTGCGGATTCGTTCGGCGAGCTGAAGACGTACGAGACATACAACGTCGCGTTCAACGATCTGAAGGCGGGCGCAATCGACGCGATTGCCATCGACATGACGACCGGCGCTTACCTGGTTTCGACCGCTTCCTGACGCGGGGCTCCGAAGGGTCAGTAATTGTTGGTTCTTCACGGAAGAGTTTGCGACACGGAAAAGCGATATTGCTGAAGATCGTAGATTGTAGATTGTAGATGTTAGAAAAGGGCGGGACAAAATGCCCCGCACCCCAATCAAAAGGGTACGGGCGCAGCCCGTCCTTTTCTACAATCCAATATCTACAATCTAATATCTTTACGTGCAACGGAAATCTGTGAGGAGCGTAGTAGGTAGTATCTTCCCGCTTTGAAAAAAGCGGGAAGACTTTTCCGTTACAAGGAGGGTATCCAATATGAGCATGGCCTGGTCAACAATGCTGCTCAAAATGGGCGAGGGAATGCTGCATACGTGCGCGATCTTTGCGCTGACCGTGCTGTTTTCCCTGCCGCTGGGCATTGTCGTCATGCTGCTGCGCCGCTCGCGGTTCAAGCCTGTGCAGTGGATCACAAAAATCTATATCGCCATCATGCGCGGCACGCCGCTGATGCTGCAGCTTCTGGCGTGGTATTTCGGACCGTACTATCTGTTCGGCCTGTCGATCCGCGGCTATCGGTTCACGGCAATCATCATCGGTTTTACCATGAACTATGCGGCGTACTTCGCCGAGATCTACCGCGGCGGTATCGAGGCGATCCCGAACGGGCAGTATGAAGCCGCGCATGTGCTCGGCTACAGTAAGGGGCAGACGTTCTTCAAAATCATCCTGCCGCAGCTTGTCAAGACCATCCTGCCGTCGGTGACGAACGAGGTCATCACGCTGGTCAAGGATACGTCGCTCGCGTTCGCGCTCGCCTACAACGAAATGTTTTCCATTGCCAAGCAGATCGCCGCCAAGGAGACTTCCTTCACGCCGTTTATTGTGGCGGCGGTGTTCTACTTTGTCGCCAACTACGCGGTGGCATTCGTGATGGAGCGCATCGAGAAAAAGTTCGACTATTACAAATAAGGGGGCGACGGCATGATTCTGGAAATGAAAGGGATTCAGAAATCCTTCATCCATAAAACCCGCGGGGAGCTGCATGTGCTCAAGGGTATCAGCTTTGCGGTCGATTCCGGCGAGGTTGTCAGCATCATCGGCCCCAGCGGCTCCGGCAAGAGTACATTGCTGCGGTGCGCGACATTTTTGGAGACAATCGATTCCGGCGAGATCCGCTACAAGGGCGACGCTGCCGTGACGACGAACGCGCAGGGGAGAGCGGAGTACGTCAAGCCCGCACAGCTGCGCAGGTTCAAACAGAATTTCGGGCTGGTGTTCCAGCAGTTCAATCTTTTCCCGCATTACTCTGTGCTCAAGAACATCATGGACGCGCCGATCCATGTACAGAAGCGTGCGAAGGAAGAAGTGCGCGAGGAGGCGATGGAGCTGCTGCGGAAAATGGATCTGGAGAAGCGCGCAGATGCGTACCCGTGCCAGCTCTCCGGCGGACAGCAGCAGCGCGTTGCGATTGCGCGCGCTCTGGCGATGAATCCGGACATTCTGTTTTTCGATGAGCCGACGAGCGCGCTCGATCCGGAACTGACGGGCGAAGTGCTCAAGGTGATCCGGCAGTTGGCAGAAGAAAAAATGACCATGGTCGTCGTCACGCACGAAATGCCGTTTGCGCGTGCGGTCAGCAATCGCGTCATCTTTATGGACGGCGGCGTGATCGTCGAGCAGGGCGACCCGGAACTGGTTTTCGGTGCGCCGCAGCAGGAACGCACGCGGCAGTTTCTGCGTAATTATCAGCAGGGATGACACAGATCCGGTATACATTGATGGACCCGACCGGCAACCGCACGGTGCTGGTCGAGACGCCTGTTCCAGCATCGCGTCAGCCGCAGGTCGCCGCATTTCTGATGCAGTGCGAGCCGGACGCGGAGCAGGTCGGTTTTCTGCAAAGCGGCACGAACGGCGCCGATATAGCGCTGCGTATGGCGGGCGGCGAGTTTTGCGCCAATGCGACCATGAGCGCGGCGGCAATATGGGCAGACAGGCACGGCTTGCCGGTTTGCACGGTTTCGGTGCAGGTTTCCGGCGCGGCGGAGCCTGTCGCGGTGCATCTCAGGCGGCAGGACGGCGGCGCATGGCGCGCTGCGGTCGAAATGCCGCGTCCCGAAGCGATCCGGCAGGTCAGTTTCGACGACGGACAGACGCTGCCGGTTGTGTTTTTGCCCGGCATCGCGCATGTAATTCTGGAGAACGTACTGCCGGACGATACGGCGCAGACACGCGCCGGAGCGATGTGCGCCTTTCTCGGCGCGGAAGCGGTGGGCCTTATGTATCTCGATCTGCCCGCGCAAGCGCTGCGTCCGCTGGTTTATGTTCCGGCGGCGGGCACACTGTTCTGGGAGAGCGCGTGCGGCAGCGGTACAAGCGCGGTCGGCGCGTATCTTGCGCATCAATCCGGCAAACCTGTCCGCATTGCCCTGCGGCAGCCGGGCGGCGTCCTCGGCGTCAAAGCGTCTGCCGACGGAGCGCTGCTGCTGGAGGGCGGCACGAAATTTGTGCATCAAAAAGCAGTCGGCTGTGAAACAGAATAAGAATGGTTCTTCACGGAATTTTGTGGGATAGGATTGCATCCTTTGCACAAGCGCCATATCTTAGCCTCCCCTGTGTAAGGGCGCGGGTGTCCGGTGGACACCTCTGCCAAAGGCAGAAGCGCCGACCGAGCCGGCAGGCGAGAC
>JAFSYM010000082.1 GCA_017450005.1 Clostridia bacterium | reverse complement strand
TTCCATGGCTCTCGTCTGTCTTCGACTTCGCTAAAATATTTTGCTATCATGTTTTTCACCTTTTTTATTTTATGATAGCAGATTATTCCTCGCCTGTAAAGCCCCCTGACTTTACATCGCTTTTTTCGTGCGTGAGCCGTGTAATCATGCCTGCCCTGTATTGACAAACCGAATTATGGTTTTGTATAATTAAGTTGACATAATAAGGAAGATTCGTCCCGGATTGCCCGCCCTGCGCAAAGGGAAGGCGGCGCCGAATCACGCGATATTCAAGGATACGCGAAAGGTGGAACAAGAATGACCATAGTGGAGTTTTTTGATCAGATTCCGGTACACAACATCGTCAGCTGCTTGTCCTTTGCACCGGAAAAGGTTATCTTCCTGGGCGAAGGAAAGCAGATCAAAAAGAAACTCGGCATCTATGAGACCATTGCACGCGATCACGGCATGGAGACGGTCTTTGAATACCGTTCCATTAACAGAAACGAGCTGGAAAGTATTGTCGCTGCTTTATCCGAAATCGTCGGGCAGGAGGATCAGTGCTGCTTTGACCTGACCGGCGGAGAGGATCTTGCAATGGTCGCCATGGGCATCGTGTATGAGAAGTACCGCGGCGAAAAAAGCATTCAGCTTCATCGGTTCAACATCGGAACCGGCAGCCTGACGGACTGCGACAAGGACGGCTGCATCCCGCCTGTGCCGATTAAGCCGCAGCTGAGCGTCAGGGACTGCATTGCGCTGTATGGCGGCGCGATCATTCCGTATGACGGCATCTACGGGACATACACATGGCATATGGACGAGGATATCGAGCAGGATATTCTGTCTATGTGGCGGATGTGTCAGCAGAATCCCGGCGAATGGAATCCTGTGGTCACAACCATGACGGTGCTCAGCGAGTTTTATTCGACAGACGAGGATCCGCTGTGCGTCTTCGGCAGCATGTACCGCGTGGAAGAAAAAATGAAAGAGCTCCGTCTGCCGTTTTGCTGGACGCGTCCGCTGATCGATAAGCTCAGAAGGCTGTCGCTGATCCAGGATTATCACGAGGACGATGATACGGTGGCGTTCCGGTTCAAAAACGAGCAGGTCAAAATGTGCCTGACCAAGGCAGGCACGATTCTGGAAATGGTTGTGTACTATCATGCCGTGCATGCGCTGAACAAAGATCAGACGCCCAGATTCACCGATGCGGCGCCGGGCGTTTTCGTCGATTGGGACGGCGTGCTGCACGACGATATCGAGACCAAGCAGGATACGGAAAACGAGATCGACGTCATCCTGATGAAAGGCCTGGTTCCGATCTTTATCTCCTGTAAAAACGGATTTGTGGATGAAGAAGAGCTGTACAAACTGAACACCGTAGCCGAGCGTTTCGGCGGACCGTATGCCAGAAAGGTTCTGGTGATGACGTATGCAGCCAAACAGTCTGTCCGATCCAACCACCATTTTGAACAGCGTGCCGGCGACCTGAGAATCCAGCTCATCGAAAACGTCGGACAGATGGATGAGGCAGAGTTTGCGCGGGAGATCCGCAGGGTCGTCTGCTGATGGTACCGACTTTGCCGCCCGGCGACAGAGAGCCGGCGGCACACTGCTTTCACGATGAACTGTCCGTGCGTTACGGACGTCATCTGCTCCTGTCTTGATTATTAAACTGGAGGAACACACAGTGGATATTACAAAGATTGTTATCACGGGAGGCCCGTGCGCCGGAAAGTCTACCGCGCTCAGTTGGATTCAGGACGTTTTTTCGCAGATGGGGTATGCTGTGCTGTTCGTTCCGGAAACGGCGACCGAATTGATCACGGCCGGTATCGCACCGTGGACGTGCGGGTCGACCGAGGTGTACCAGCTCTGTCAGACGCGCCTGCAGATTGAAAAGGAAAAGGTGTTCGTTCAGGCCGCACAGACGATGCGCGCGGATAAGGTTCTGATTGTATGCGATCGCGGCACGATCGACAGCAAGGCCTATATGACCGAATCGGAATTTGCCCGTACGCTGGAGGCGCTCGGCACAAATGAGATCGAGCTGCGCGATCACTATGACGCGGTTTTTCATCTTGTGACCGCGGCAAAGGGCGCGCAGGAATACTACACCACGGCCAACAACGCCGCCCGAACAGAAACGGCGCAGGAAGCTGCCGTTTTGGATGACAAACTCATTGCCGCCTGGACGGGACATCCGCATCTGCGCGTAATCGACAATTCGACTTCGTTTGAGCTGAAAATGAAGCGCCTGATTGCGGAGATTTCTTCTTTCCTGGGCGAGCCGGAACCTTTTGAGATCGAGCGGAAGTTTCTCATCGAGTATCCGGATATCGCATGGCTGCAATCACTTCCGAATTGCCGGCGCATTGAGATTATTCAGACCTATCTGATCGCCCCGCAGGGGGACGAAGTGCGCGTCCGTCAGCGCGGCAGCGACGGTCATTATGTCTACTTCCAGACCATCAAACGCCGCGTCAGCGATATCAAGCGCGTAGAGATCGAGCGCAGGCTTCCCCAGAACGAGTACCTGCGTCTGCTCATGGATGCGGATACGACCAGGCGTCAGATCCGCAAGGACCGCTACTGTCTGACATACGGGAATCAGTACTTTGAGATCGACGTCTATCCTTTCTGGACAGACAAAGCAATCGCCGAGATCGAGCTGAGCAGCGAGGACGAAGAGATTCACTTCCCAGAGCAGATCAAAGTGATCAAAGAGGTGACCGACGACGACGCATACAAAAACGCGTCGCTGGCGAAGAACCCTGCTGTTTCGGAATAAACGGATCGTGCGGCAGCGGACAATACATATCGGAGTCAACATTTTCTGTCAGTGTGATCGGAGGGATCTGTCATGAAAACGAACAAACGGCTTTTGTCTGTGCTTTTATCGCTGATGATTGTGCTCGGCATAGGTGCGGCCGGATTGACCGCGCACGCTGCCGATACGGGCGAGACGACCGTCCGGGTTGTCAACAGCGACAAAGAAGTGACCGTCGGCTACAAAGAAAAAGGGTATTTTGAATTTGAGGCAGCCAACCTGCCCGCGGGCGCTGCCGTGCACGTGTTCCTCAACGGCGAGGACCGCGGCGAGAGTGTGTACATCTATGTCAGTGACCCGACCGAGGACTATACCGTCGAGGCGAAGGTTCTCGGCAGTGACGGCGGAGAGATTGCCGACAGCGGCGAAATCCGGGTGCACGTCAAAAACGGCTTTGCGGATCGGCTCGGCGCGTTCTTCAATCGCACGTTCGGCACAGCCGCCGACGTGATCGCAGACGTTTTCGGCGCGATTTTCATGACGATCCTGGTCTTCTTCAACGGCGGCAAGTTCATGTGAAGATATTCGGCAATCTTTTTTGTTTACGTGCTGCGCAAGCATTTTGTCTGTTGGTTGTCCCGGCAGACTTTTTGCTTTTTGAGCGTGCGGACGCGGTCTTGCAAATTTCTGCAATTCTGTTATAATTGTACCATAAAATGACAGCATTTGATCAATTCTAATCAAAAAGGGTGTGCGCACATGAAAACAATCTTCATCAGCTACGGACACGATTCTTTCTCCGAGGTGGCGGATAAGCTGTATGACAGCCTGACTGCAATGTCGGACGAAAACGGGAACCCGAAATACAAGGTACATAAGGATACGCGCGGCGCGATCCGGGACGCACATCTGTGGGATGAGGAACTGGAGCGTGCGATCCGCGATTCGGATTATATCCTGTATCTGATGAGCAGCTACTCCGTCCGTCCGGACAGCGTCTGTCTGGACGAGCTGGCGTATGCGCGAAACCGCGGCGGCATCAGCGTGGTGCCCGTGCGGCTGGAGAATACCGATGCGCCGCTGATCATCTGCCGTCTGCAGTGGGTGGACTGGCAGAATTACCGGACGGATTATGAGAACGGACTGCAGCGCATCTGCGAGGCGATCGAGAATTATGCGCGCTTCATGCAGCAAGGGCAGGGCATACTGTTTACAAAGCTGTTCAAATCCGATTACAGGGTGACGGTGGAAAATGTTGTCGGCAGAGAGCCGGTGATTGCGGCGTGCGAGGATTATATCCGCAGCGACAGAAACGACGTGTTTGTCATCAGCGGACTGGCGGGCACGGGCAAGAGCGCCGTTGTGTCGGAGCTTTCCAAAAATGCCGCGCTGGTCAAGGCGGTACACAGCTGCACCTTTGACTGCGCGCCGACCCTTGTGCCGAAGGACATTTTATGCAATCTTGCCTATTTCCTCTCCTGCAGCAGCAAAACATATGCTGACCGCGTGGTGTACGAGGATTGGGATCGACTCGGCGGCTGGTCGCTTGCGGAAACGTTCGACCATCTGTTTTCCCGCCATCTCGAGGATGCGCAGACACCCTGTGCGCTGGTGATTGACGGTATTGACGAGATGAATCACAGGGACGCTGCCGAGCTCATGCGTGTGCTGCGTGCGGGCGCCAAAAAAATCGGTCAGGTCAGAATCATCGTGACGGCACGCAGCGAGAAGGCGATGGAGCATCTGATCGGCGGCCTGCCGGGAATCGTGCTCAGCGAGGCGCAGAACCATGCTGCGGCGAAACGCTACATTGCCGAATCGCTGCAGACGCGGGGCATCTATACCGACGAGACGGCTGCGGCGCTGCTGCAGGCGTCGGAGAGCAACTTCCTCTATCTCAACTTCCTGTTCCGCGAGATCGACAGCGGCGATCTGCGGCTGGAGGACGGCGGCGCGCTGCCGCAGAGCTTGTCGGCGATGTACTATGACGCGCTGACACGCCGGTTTGATCCCGACGTTTTTGCGCATGTGTACGCGCCGGTGCTCGAGATCCTGTGCTGCGCATACATGCCGCTGTCGATCGAGGAACTGGCGCTGCTTTCGGGTCAGAAGAAAGCAGCGGTCGTGCGTGCGTGCGAGGCGCTCGGGTTTATCATCAAAACCGAAGAGAAAAAGATTTCCGTCTATCACAAAAGCATGCGCGAATTCCTCTGCGATTACGACGCCGCCGGGCAGTGGTTCGTCGACCCGGATGAAGGGGAGGCGAAGATCCTGTCCGCAGGGCGCGGCCTATCTGCGGTGATGCAGTCGGACTATCTGAAGAGCTGTCTGTTCTGTCATATTTTTGCGGCAAGGGATACGGCCGCTGGGGACGCGTTCTATGAGGCGGATGCCGAGACGGCGGCAGACTGCGTCTTCCGTTCCCTGGAGATTCTGGCGGATGAGGAACTGCTGCTTGCCGCAGAAACGCTGTCAGGTATGCAAAACGGCAGCGCACTTTTCGGTAAAACAATGATGCTCGCAGAGCGGAACAGAAAAACGGCGCTGATGTACGCGCTGACGTCCGCGCAGAGCTTGCGGAGAAAATACGCAGCGCAGTGTGATCGCTGGAGAGGACAAGCATATTATATCGACGACTGCCTGCCCGAGGCCAAACGCATTTTTGCTGCTGCATCAGAGGGCTTCCGACGTGCCGCCGCAGAAGATCCGTCCTACGAGAGCCGGCGGGATCTGTTGGTCAGTTACAATAAACTTGCGAATATCGCCCTGCGCGAGGATAACCTTCCGGAGGCGAAGCGGCTGTACATGCTTGCGCTGGAGATCGCCGAGCAGAACGCAGCGCAGTTCCCGTCCTATGAGAGCCGGCGGGATCTGTCGGTCAGTTACAATGAACTTGCGAATATCGCCCTGCGCGAGGATAACCTTCCGGAGGCGAAGCGGCTTTATACGCTTGCGCTGGAGATCGACGAGCAGAACGCAGCGCAGTTCCCGTCCTACGAGAGCCGGCGGAATCTGTCGGTCAGTTACAATAACCTTGCGAATATCGCCCTGCGCGAGGATAACCTTCCGGA